>VBLN01000033.1 GCA_005878685.1 Deltaproteobacteria bacterium
TGATGACCCCGCCCCCGCCATCGTCGCTGCTAGTGGTCTCCCTAGTCGTGGTGGTTCGTCTCTCCACGGGCTGGCTTGTGCGACGATCTTCCTGGGCGTATTCCACAGTCTCCGTTCGAGTCGTGCTGTGCGTTGCGCACGCAGTCGCCAAGTTCGCGATCAAGAACACGCTGACGATAGAATGTACTACATTAGACATGGACTTTCCTCCTTCCGTTGGAAAAGTTCCAATAGGAAGTGATGCCAAACCCATGCCAAAAAAATTCGGCGATTGAGCCCCCGCGAATGCTGCAAAATACGTCGCACTATCGGACATGGTGCAGGGATTTTCCTTCAGACGGGAGGAACGTAGAGTGTGGATTCGAAGATGTGACGAGCCCGGAAAACCCAGCCGAGAATCCTGCGGAAATTAGCTGAAAACTCCGTGCTCTTATTTCGGCTAGCGCAGGTGTAGGTTGTGTTGAGATTAAACCGTTGTCCATCCCTATTTGTGCTTTTTCCTCAGGAACAGAACATACGCAAGAGGCGGAAGTCGGTCAGACTCAAGCTTCATAGTTCACGTCTATTCTAGATTCGTCGCCGCTGACGCAAGTCATCCCCCCGAAGGAAATCGCATCGTCTGCAAAGCTTGGCTCTTCAGAGAATCCATCTATCGAAGCCAATGGAGACACTTCGAATGGACTGAATCATTTTGGATACTAAGGCGTATCTTAAAAGTTATCTTTTCCCCTTTCCTCCAAAGCCACGCTAAACCGATCTTCCCAAAATTCTCCTTTCAGTCCCATGCCTTACTCTGAGTTCATCTCACCTTTTCAGGATTGGCATCGAGCTTGCTGAACGAATTTAAGATGGTGAGCAAGATCAATCGAAAGGTAAGAAAATAAGGAGAGCGTATGAGGAGCAGCTTTACTTCTTTTCTACTTATTCTGGCGCTGGGGTCAAGTGGAGGCATGGCTGAAGCGCAACAAGACTCTTATCCTGACTTCAGCCAATGGATAACAAGAGAATTGGAGACGAGAAACTATAGGTTGTCTTTGTATGAACGGGACGGTCTCCGCTATTGCAGTGTCGGAGATCAGAAGATAATCGAGACTCAATTTGAGAATGGATATGTATTAATCATATTGGAGCGAGGTGCCCCGGTTTTTTTCCTGGAAAAAGAGATTGCTGGAGAATTGCTTGGAAAACTGAAGAACGTTGAGCTTGGGCAATTTTACAGTGTTCTTTGTGTACACTCTTTTTTTCGTGACGATTGGCAGCAGCGTTACGATGAGGCAGGTGAGGTCAATCACAGGCTCCTGAATGTAATGAGGGCAAGGCAAGAGACAAGTTGCTGAAGATCCCATAGTGTCGGACTTTCATAGCCAATTCTCTGATTCGCGCTCGTGACACTACGAAACGTTTGATCTCCTTCTCTTTACGGACTTCCCCAGCGCGATCAAAAACATGACGCTCTTGCCCGCAGCATGGGGAGAGAAGAAATCAGTTACGTCATCATCAAAGAAGGTGAGTCCGGAGGCGCCGAGGCGCTGGGCATAGGCCGCAAGGTAGAGTTTTCCGCCCATGATGGCGGCCTCGAGCTGCGCCGCCCGATAGCCGCGATTTCCGAAACGCTCCAGAACGAGATTGAGATCCGCCAGAAAATAAACGTTCACGCTGCAATCCGCGGGAATTTCCTGCCCTAAGCCTAGACCTCCGGCTTCGCGACGAAAGTCCCCTTCTTTGAGCAGCTCCAGCGCGCGCTCGCTCCTGCGATAGACATAAGTGCCCGGCGCTAAATCATCCACTGCATGCACAATCAGATAGAGATCGTTGAGCGGTGCTCCCTCCGGCGAGAGAAAATCGGTTGCAATATCCCGTGTGGCCCGATCAAGCATGGTCGAGAGCTGGCTAAACCCGATCGATTCTCGGGCGAATTCGCGCGTCGAGCCGCGCCGTTGGATGGCTTCCTCGATGCTGTCCCGAGGAACCTCATCGTCACCCAAAGGCCGAAGCGCAACCAGACGCTCTTTTGTCCCGCCGCCGGGAGTTGCAGTGGCCGCCAACACCTCCTTGCGCCAGCCGATCACTTCGTATTCGCTCCCCAGCGATGATGCTTCATGCATCGCCCGGATGGCGGGATAATCGACCTCTGTCTTGGAAAGCGGCATCGTCTCAAACGTAAGCGGCTCGACCACGGGTAAGTGCCCGCTATCGTTCGCCGCGCCTTTTCCCAAAGCCACCAGACTGAGCGCGCCCTCGCGCGTCGCGTCCAAAGCAAGGAGCCGGCTCACCGCCGCGTCTTCGAAGCCGATGACAACCCGTGCCGGCACACGCCGCGCGGCAGCGGCCGCTAACATATTGGCGAGAATCGTGCCGCTGTCCCAATAACAATGGCGATAGGCTCGGGATTGATATTTCCAGGCGTTGCGCCAATAGGTCGAACCGGAGACCACGATCACAGGAGCGTCGGCAACAGCCGGATCATTCCCGGAGGCCCGCGCGGCAACGGCGCGGTAATCTCCATTGCGCAGTTTGCGCAAGGCGAAATCGTGCGGCCCGAAGTGATAAACTCCGGCCGGTAAATCCGGCAGATCGCCGCAAATGCAATACAAGTCGATGTGATAGAGCGCGCCGGTGCAGGCCGCCGCCCGAAAGTGCATCTCGCCTCCCGGATAGCTTCGGCGTTTGGTAACGCCCGCAGCGAGATAGAAAATTTCCGCCAATGTTTGGATTGAAGGAATGACTGGAGCGTCCCTCCGGGCTTCCGGAATCGAGATCGCCTCAAGCGCCGCCATTCCCGAAGAGGATAGGTGCTGCGGCAAAGAGATCGGCTCAAGCTTGGAATAAATCTTAAAGGGGATCGGCTGGTTCTCCCAGTCGAGGTAGTGCCGGTTGGTGCGAATGCTCTGGTAGGAGTGTTTGGTTCCGTCGTGATAGGCCCACGTGGCCTGAAGGTCGCGGTTTTTCATTGCATGACTCCCGGGCGTCTTCGTGATCCTCGTTGACAGTATAGAGGCAAAATCCGTGAGGCGGAAGGGCAAGGCCAATATGAAAACGGAAAGCGTGGTCGTGTTGGTGACTCGTGATCGTGATTGAGACCCGCACGCCGTCGGGAAGACCGCATAGGGCACCGGTCACTTAACTTTAATGACAATTTTGCCGCGCCGGTGTGGCGTGCCTTCGAGCATCTCGTGCCCGCGGCGAGCCTCATCGAGCCACAAGACTTCGCCCACCTCGGTTTTTAGCGCTCCGGAGTCGATCAGCTCGGCAATCTTTCTCAAGCGTTCTGTCGTGACCTGGACGACAAAAAAGAGCGCCCGAACACCGTATTCCTCCGCTTTTTCCTTCGAGGGCCTGGCCGCCGAAGATACGACGATGCCATCCCGCTTTAAGACGCCATAAGAGCGGTCCAGCGTTTCTCCTCCGACCGTATCGATCACGACATCGATCTCCTTCACCCCCTCTTCGAATCGCCTGCCGCGGTAATCGATCACTCCGTCGGCACCGAGGGCGCGCACGTAGGCAGCATCTTTGCCGGACGCGGTAGCGATCACCAGGGCTCCGGCCTGCTTCGCAAGTTGGACGGCGTACCCGCCAACGTTGCCCGCTCCGCCATGAATGAGCACGGACTGTCCCGACGACAGCTTTGCAAAGTCGAACAACATTTGCCACGCGGTCACAGCCACGACAGGGACGGAGGCTGCATGAACGTGATTGAGCGTCGCCGGCTTAGGGAGGATCATAGTCGCTTTGGCAACCGCGTATTCCGCGCAGGCTCCCGTGAAGCGCTCATTGGTCACGCCGTATACTTCAGCGCCGATCTTCAGCCCTGCCACACCGGAACCCATCGAATCGACGACGCCGGAGAGATCGGACCCTAAAGTCAAAGGAAGCGGCTGCGGCAGAGCGCTCTTGCCGCTACGAACCCATGCGTCCCACGGCCCGACGCCGGCGGCCTTGACGTGCACTACGACCTCGCCTTCGCCCGGCTCGGGCTTGGGCACATCTTCAACGGAGATGACTTCCGGCGGCCCAAACCTGTGAACTCGAACAGCCTTCATTTCGTCCCGTCTTCATGAGAACAGATTGAGCGTTTCGAGTCCAGACGTCGCTTCGGTCACTGCCTAGGGGCGGCTCGAAGGGCCGATGCGTAGGACGAGTAAGTCAAGGCGTAGCAGAGAGACACCTTGAGTAAGCTGGCGAGCGTAAGACTGTCGCATCGCATCGGACCTGAAAGATGCTCCCCGCATGGTTTCACAAGCGCCAGCTTTGTGATTATACCCTTCTGATACCCAAGGTGACGATCATGATGCGCCGCTTTTAAGAACTGATCGCGCAGATCCTGGGCTGCTCGCAGGCGAGCGCGCGGGCCAACGTCTCTCAGGCGATTCGACTGGAAGGAGCTTTATAGTGCAGCCACCCGCCCTGCCGTCATCGGAGTACCGGGCCTCCTTACCGGCCATTTGGTCGGCGCTGGTCGCTGTTTACCTGATCTGGGGCTCGACTTATCTTGCGATCCGCTACGCCGTCGAAACCATGCCACCCTTTCTGATGGCCGCAGTCCGCTTCATCGTTTCCGGAGGATTCTTGTATGCGCTGCGCCGCGCTCGTGGCGACCCGGCCCCCCAGTGGGTGGAATGGCGCAGCGCGGCCATCATCGGAATCTTTCTCTTGGTGGGAGGAAACGGCGGCGTGGTCTGGTCCGAGCAGTTTGTGCCGTCAGGTCTTGTGGCGCTATTGGTCGCGACCGTTCCCCTCTGGATGGTGCTGATGGATATGCTTCGGCCCAATGGCCAGCGGCCGGGCTTCAGGGCAACGGCTGGCATTCTCATTGGCTTTGGCGGCGTCGCGGTGCTCATCGGCTCAGCGGCGAGCGGCGCGGGCACGTTCAACCTTCTTGGTACGGCGGCGGTACTCCTCGCCTCTCTCTCGTGGGCCCTGGGCTCTCTCTTTGGACGGAGCGCGAGGCTTCCAGCGTCGCAGTTGCTTGGGACGGGCATGGAAATGCTTGCAGGAGGCACGGCCTTGATTCTGCTCGCATCCGCCGTTGGAGAATGGGGTCGATTGGATCTCACGGCTGTTTCACGACGCTCCGTCTTTGCCTTGCTCTATCTAATCGTCTTCGGCTCCGGCGGTTTTGCCGCCTACGTCTGGCTCTTGCGCGTCGCGCCCACACCGCTTGTCGCAACCTATGCGTATGTCAATCCGCTGGTCGCGGTCTTGCTGGGTTACTTCCTCGCCCAGGAGCCGGTGACCGTGCGGACGCTACTGGCAACCGTGCTCATCATCGGCTCGGTGGCTTTGGTGAGCGCGCCGCAGCACAGTGTTACGAGCTTGTCCGGCGATGATACCTCCCGCGCGGAAGACAGGAGCTCAAGTAAAAAATGATTACCCGGCGGCGGATTCGTCGAGCAGGAACGGCTTTACCTTCGCTTCGAACTCGAGCGGGTTGTCGCCCATCACGGTGTGGGCGGCGCCGGAGATGGTGACCATCCTGGCGTCCGGGATCACCTCGACCATCCGCGCCGCTTGCTCCGGCGGCAGCACCGGGCTCTCCGTGCCGCGCACGATCAGCGTTGGACAGGCGATTTTCGCCAAGGCCGGCCAGAGATCACCCCATGGATAAGTCCGCCGGTTAGGCCCGCGCAAAACGGGATCGTACTTCCAGGTCCACCTGCCGTCGGGAAGCTGGCGGAGGTTGTGCCGCAGGCTCTCGCGCAGAGCCTCTCGGCTGCGGCGCGGATTGAACCGAGTGGCGCGCTCGACGAACTCCTCGACCGAGCCCAGCACGTCGGGCCCCGACATGAACTGACGAGCCTCAGACCCGCCTGAACTCGGTCGCTCCGGCCCGGCGTCGACGATGACCAATCGGCGCACCTTCGCGGGATGGCGATCGGTCAGCCACATGGCGTTGCGCCCGCCCATCGAGAAGCCGATGAGCAAGAAGTTTTCCAATTTGAGCTGTCCGATGAAGGCGTCCAGATCGCGACCGTGAGCCGCCGGCGAATAATCGCCATCCGCCGCCCAGCCGCTGTCGCCATGTCCCCGCTGGTCGAGGGCGATAACCCGATAGTGATGCTGCATCGCGGTGGCAAAGTAGGCCCAGGTGTGCGACGTTTGTCCGATCCCATGCAGGAGCAGCAGCGGCGCTCCGCTCCGCTCGCCCCACTCGAGGTAGCGCAATCGAACTTCCAGCGTCTCTACGAATCCCTCCTGCCAGCGCGCAATCGGCAGCGGTGATTGCGGTGTATGAGTCATAAATAAAGGGAAAAGGCTGGAAGCCGATTCATCAAGCCATCAACTCGCCACCATTGAAGCCGATCACCTGTCCGGTGATGTGACTGTTGGCTCGGCTGAGGAGGAAAAGAATCGTCTCGGCAACTTCGTCGGCTTGGCCGAGCCGGCCCAGCGGGATCGCCTGGATGCGCTTGGCGATGCGGGCGTCCAGCGCGCTGCCCGTGAGTCCATCCCGCCACAACGGTGTGTCGATCGGACCCGGCGCCACGGCGTTGACCAGGATGCTATGAGGCGCGACTTCTACCGCCAACGCTTTGGTGAGGCCCGCGATGCCCGCTTTGGCCGCGGAGTAATGGGCCGCAAACGGAACCTTGCCGAAGGCGTGAAGCGAGGACATATTGACGATGCGGCCGAAGCGCCGCGTGATCATTCCCGGCAGGACGGCGCGGCAAAAATAAAAGGTGCCGCTCAAGTGGACATCGAGCATCCGGTGCCAATGGCTATCGGTGATCTCTTGGATCGGTATGCGCTGATGGAAGCCGCCGATGTTGACCAGATAATCGATCGACCCCAAGGTCTCGCGGGCATGCGCAACCACCTCCGCAACGCGGGCCGAATCGGCGACGTCCGCAGCGAGCGCGAGCGCTTTGCCTCCGAGCTTTTGGATCTCCTGGCTGGTCGCTTCCGCTCTTGACGCGTCAAGGTCCACGATGCCGACCGCCACGCCGTATTGCCCCAGACGCAATGCAACCGCCCGGCCGATGCCGCTCCCGGCGCCGGTTACGATCGCGCTTCTTCCCTCGATATCCCACTGCATTCTTGCCTCCCCTGCACTACCGACGCAGTCTACAGAAAAACGCTGATATTTTTTGCTGCCAAGACCGCTTGATCTAAAATAACAGTTCGCCGGGCGATTCTTAGATCGCCATTGACCCTCCGCAAGATATCCTTGCGGGTTCCCACAAAAATATCTTCATCCTTCTCCATTCGCGTCCGATAAACGAAAAAATTCGAATGGACTTCGATTTCGGAGCCATCATCCTTCTTCACTCGAATATTCGAGATAAGACGGCGGGTCCGAGAGGGAGGCATTTCGGCCCAGGCTTGCTTTGAATAGAGCCGCTCGACTCTTATCTGCAAGCTTTTCTTAGTGTCGTCGAAATAGTAGGCCTCGCCCGGCTTGGATAGCTCTTCACTCAGATCTTCGGGTCTGTCCAGGGGATTGTGGCGGACGGGCATCCAGTAACGCACGTCATCGGTGAAGAGCTCCAGCCATTCTCGCAGCCGGCGCTCATCTAAAAGCTCCGCTTCGAGGTAGAAAAAGTCTTCGATCTGCTGACGCAGAGCGCTATCCATCTTTCGTGCTGTCGATCTCACTCCAGTCCTTGGCTTCGAGCAGCTTTGCCCAATGGAGGTAAAGGCTCAGCTGATTCGAGTCGCTCCACCTACTCGCCAGACGCCCGCGCAGACCGGTTTCGGTCGCCGGTTCGCTCAGGCTCATCTGGTAGTTGGCCGGGTAACGCCTTCCGATCACGCTGCGCGCGGCACCGGTTACCTGAACCCAATTATCCATGTCGTCCTGCTCGAAGACGCCCGTCGGACTGAAGCGATACTGTGAGACGAAACGCATCACCTGCTTGATTTCCGGAGGCGCCGCTTTGTCCACGATCGCCCAACTCCAGATCTCCATCTTATCCGGCCCCCGCGGATGCCAAACACGGATGGTGCGGGTGAGCCAGTGAACCGAAAAGTTCGGAAAAACCGTTCCCGCCGAAGGCGCAACCTTCCGCGCCCGAACGGCACCCAAACGGTTCTCGATCTCCTCGGCATGTTCTTTCATATAGTCGACCAGCTCGGCGACCGGCTGCGCGAACCAG
>VBLN01000458.1 GCA_005878685.1 Deltaproteobacteria bacterium
TTCATCTCGTACATGTTGTGAAGAAAAAACCCGAGGTGATTTTCGACAAAAATGCCGATTCTCGTGCGCACGTCCGCTTTGGGGTCACCGGTCTCGTCCCATCTTTGCAACAGAGTCAAGAAACACTGCTCTTGGATGAGAAAGAGAAGTTCCTCTTTGGTCCGGAAGTAGTAGTAGAGGCCCGCCAAGCTCATGCGGGTCGCGCGCGCGATATCCCGAATCGAAGTGCGGTGAAAGCCCTTTTCGGCGAAAATCTTGGCTGAGGTCTTGAGGATCTCTTGCAGTTTCTCGTCGTAGTGGCGCGTAGACCCCTCTAAACGATTGGCCATAAATTGAATCATATTTGCAAATCGCCCCCTGAGTGTCAAACTGCAGCCGTCGCAGCGGGCTTACCTTGAATCCCCGATACCCATAGTGTATAGCTCTCCATATTATGGACTACGAAAATATCGTGGTCGAAAAGGATGGAGCTGTGGGGATCATCACGCTGAACCGACCACAACAGTTGAACGCCCTCTCTTATGATTTGGTTAAAGAATTGGCCGTGGCCGTGGAAGCCCTGGATCAGGACGCGGAGATTCGAGTCGTGATCCTGACTGGAGGAGAAAAAGTCTTTGCCGCTGGCGCGGACATCAAAGAAATGGCTGACGCTGGACCCTTTGACGAGCGTCTGCAGGGCCGCCTCAGTTTCAGAGATCGGATTAACAAGATCTCCAAGCCAATCATAGCGGCCGTAAGCGGCTATGCATTGGGTGGTGGTTGCGAGTTGGCTATGAGCTGCGACATTATCATCGCTTCGGAAACAGCGCGTTTTGGCCAGCCGGAGATTAACCTCGGTACGATCCCCGGCAGCGGGGGAACCCAACGCCTCGCTCGAACGGTGGGGAAACACCGTGCCATGGAAATGGTGCTGACCGGAGAATTCATTGACGCCACTGAGGCGCAACGGCTGGGCTTGGTGAACCAAGTCGTGCCGGTTGAGCTTCTCCTCGAGGAAGCGATGGAGATCGCTGAGAAGATTGCCGCCAAGCCTCCTCTCGCCGTAGAGCTTGCCAAAGAGGCAATCCTCAAAGCCTTCAACTCGCCGCTGGACGAAGGGTTGGAATTCGAAAGAAAGTGTTTTTACCTCCTGTTTGGCTCTGAAGATCGAAGAGAGGGCATGAAAGCATTCTTAGAAAAGCGCAAGCCGCAATTTAAGGGAAAATAAGCCCCGATCCTCACCTCATGACGATAGAGCAATGACGTATTCCTACTCGATGGAAATATCCAGACATGGTTAGGAGTAGGGTAAGGGGACAGAATTGTGAGTTTTGAAAACATCGTCTACGAAAAGCAAAATGGCGTCGCCACCATCACCTTGAACCGCCCCCAGGCACTGAATGCCTTCACCCCCCAGATGAATGCCGAGCTGCAACAGGCTCTGAAAGACGCCGACGAGGACAAGAGTATTCGAGGCCTGTTGGTCACCGGCGCTGGACGGGCCTTCTGTACCGGACAGGATCTGAAGGGCCGGACACCGGAAACAAAAGGCTCACTGGGAGCCTCTCTGCGAGAAAGATACAACCCGATCATCCTTCGGCTGCGCCGCACAGAAAAAATATCGATCGCTGCGGTCAACGGCGTCGCCGCCGGCGCCGGCTGCAACCTCGCCCTCGCCTGTGATCTTCGCATCGCATCAGAAGAGGCTCAATTCATACAGGCTTTCGTTCGGGTCGGGTTAGCCCCGGATTGCGGGGGAAGCACGATCCTGCCGCGTCTCGTCGGCCTCAGTAAAGCGATGGAGCTCCTGCTCCTCGGCGAACCTGTGGACGCAAAGGAGGCACTGCGAATCGGTCTCGTTGCCAAGGTCGTGGCTGCAAATGATCTTTTACACACGGCACGGGCGATCGCTGAAAGAGCGGCTCGCGGTCCGAGAAGCCTCGGACTGATCAAGCGAGCAGTCAATCGCGCGATCTTGCCCGAGCTCGAGGCGCAACTCGAATATGAAGCCTGTCTCCAAGAAATCGCAGGGAGGAGCGCCGACTTCGATGAAGGCGTGCGCGCCTTTCTGGAAAAGCGCTCTCCAGTTTTCACCGGGAAGTAACCGAGGTTCTCTCCATGGCCAAGTCAAACTCTTCCAAGATCGGAGTGCTTGGAGCGGGCACCATGGGTGCCGGAATCGCCCAGGTATCCGCGCAGGCCGGCTTCGAGACTCTAGTTTACGATGTCTCCCAGGAGTTCATCGACCGAGGCCTCGGCAGGATCCGCAGCTTTCTTCAGCGCAGCAGAGAGAGGGGAAAGCTCACTGCCGCGCAGGAAGAGCAGGTTGTCGCTCGGCTCTCCTCTTCCCTAAGACTGGAAGACTTCAATGGATGTGCCCTGATTATCG
>VBLN01000459.1:0-2049 GCA_005878685.1 Deltaproteobacteria bacterium
TCAGCTGGCTGACTTGATTGTATCCGGCGGCGCCGAGGACCCTCTTAAAACTCATCGACGAGAGATAACGGTCGTCTTCTTAGACCTGCGCGGATTCACCGCCTTTGCCGAGACGGCTGAGCCTGAGGAAGTTATGGGTGTCCTCAAAGAGTACCATGCTGAGATGGGCAAGCTCATCTTACAACACGAGGGGACACTTGAGCGTTTCACTGGGGATGGCATGATGGTTTTTTTCAACGACCCAGTGCCGGTGGCCAACTCAGCAGAGCGGGCAATTCGCATGGCGGTTACGATGCGAGACCAAGTAAGAGAGTTAACTGCTAAGTGGCGGAAGGCAGGAAACGACCTAGATTTCGGAGTCGGCATCGCTCAGGGCTACGCCACGATCGGCGCAATCGGTTTTGAAGGACGATGGGACTACGGAGCAATCGGCACCGTCACCAATCTCGCGTCGCGATTATGTGGCGAGGCGAAACCAGGGCAGATCTTAATCTCGCCGCGCGTGCTCGGCGGCATAGAGGAATTGGTTGAAGCGGAGCCAGCGGGCGAGCTATCGCTTAAGGGCTTTCACCGCCCGATCGCTGCGCACAATATCGTCCGGATGAAAGGCTAGTCGTTAGTGGCCTAAAGAGAAGACTAGAATCATTCTGAACCGGGACTGCACCGCTTCGGGGATGACGTCTATTCTGAGATTCTGGGGAAAGCCTTGAATTATGGCAATAACATCCTACAAAGCATTTCAGGTATAGAGATTGGAAAAAGGCGAGATACTAAAGAAAAGGTCCGGAAGCTACAGACCCCAAGGCTGGAAATAGATTCCAGACACGTCTCGCAATCGTGATTGATGGCCTTGCCACTGGAACACTCGTAGTGGGATTTCGTCGTAGACCGAATGATCAAGTGCTTCACAGGGCCCAAGAAATTTGAGGGCGTGGGCCAGAGAATCTGACCGTAGTCCCCACAACAACGTGGCGCGCTTATCGGTTTTCTAAGAACATTTGAGCTTGATGGACCGCGTCTTGGACGTTAGGATTGGTCAAATGATTTAGGATATGCGTAACTCATGGCGCTGTCCAAACGATCGGAAGTAAATAAGAGGAGGGCTTTCTTAGAGGACTCGGACGTCAAGAAGGCGTTACTTGGGCGGACCCGGGAACTGGCCGCCCTCCTGGCAATTTCGCAAACCGCAACTCAGTCCCTCGAAACCGAAAAAATTCTGAACGATACCCTGGATAAGTCCTTAGAGATCCTGGATTTTGATGTCGGTTATATCCGAACTCTGGACCCCGGAAAAAAAAATTTGATTGTTCGGGTGGCCAGAGGTTTATCCTCCCCCGAATTCTTAAGTACCAGTTTCCCTTTGGACTCACCTGACCCCATCGTAGGAAAAACAGTTTTCAAAACACGAAAGCCCTACATCGGTACTGATATTCGGAAAGATCCGATGTTTCAGGCCCGGACCATGGAAAAAGAAGGGGTTATCTCCTTAGCCATGGTTCCGATTGTCTCCAAGCAGCGGGCTATGGGTTTCATTGCAGTCGGCAGTAAAAAACTCCACAAGTTCACCAAAAGGGAAGTTCGTCTCTTGGTGGCTTTCAGCTCCCAGCTTGGCAGCGCGCTGGAGAATGCTCAGCTCTACGACGAAGTTAATAAAGAAAAAGCCTATATCGAAAATTTGGTGGACAATGCGGGTGACGCTATCATCTCTACGGATGTTGAGGACCGCATCCTCACTTGGAACCATGGGGCGGAGATTATCTTCGGCTATAGCAAAGAAGAAACAGTGGGGCAGAGCCTTACGATCCTGCTTCCTTCGCACCGCGCGGGAGAACTGGAGGAGATACGCGATAAGGTCCGAATTACAGGTGTCATTCGCAACTTAGAAGTGCGAAGGATCAGGAAAGATGGGATCATCATTGAGGCGAGCTTAGCGGTGTCGCCGATCAGGGACAAGGATGACAATGTGATTGGCTTTCTTCACTTAGCCAGGGACGTCACAGAGAAGAAGCGTTATGAACAGAGGTTAAAAGAGCTGGATAAGATGAAATC
>VBLN01000459.1:2213-2410 GCA_005878685.1 Deltaproteobacteria bacterium
AAATCGATCTCCGGCCGACGAAACTTCCTCTGGTCACTCTGGTAAGAGAGGCCGCAGAAAGTCTGAGGCCGGTGGCAGCCGAGAAGCTTATCAACCTAACCGTGATGTCTGCGGACCTTGAGGTTATCGCCTGGGCAGATCGAGACAAGGTGATACAGGTGCTCATGAATTTGATCGGCAATGCATTAAAGTTTGCC
>VBLN01000034.1:0-1022 GCA_005878685.1 Deltaproteobacteria bacterium
GTTCTCTTGAACCTCTCCTAGACCAATGCTCCTCCTGAAGGTTTTTTCCTTCAGGCGTTGAATCTTCTCCCTGCAAGGTTGTACCTTAAGAGTGGAAGGCAATGATCCTATAGATCATCGACAGGCGGGGTGGTTTATGATGGGCTTTTAAGATTTATCGATGCTTGACTCATGCTGAGGGGCAAAGCCCTTTCTGGAAAGCAGACGAAGAACGCGCTCTTCCAGCTCTTGGATTGTGAAGGGTTTAGATATGTAATCGTCACAACCCGCTTCCAGACATTGTTGGCGGTCTTTATCCATAGCAAAAGCACTAAGTGCGAATATCGGAATGCTTCGGCGATCAGGGTCATTTTTCAACAACCGCGCAAGCTCTGGACCGCTCATGCCCGGCATCCGCACATCCAAGAGAACTACGGCTGGTCTCACGTCTTTCAGTTTCTCTAAAGCTTCACGTGCGCTCCCCGCAAAGATCGCTTGACAGCCGATGAATCCAAGCTGTAACGCCAACAATTCAAGGAACTCAGGCTGGTCATCAACGACTAAAATTTTGGGAATGAGACGAAGGATGCGCTCTTCCAACTCCTGGTTTGTGAAGGGCTTGGATATGTAATCGTCACAACCCGCTTCCAGACATTGTTGGCGCTCTCCATCTATAACAGAAGCACTAAACGCAAGTATCGGAATGCTCCGGTAATGAGGGTCATTCTTCAACAATCGGGCCAGCTCTAAACCACTCATGCCCGGCATCCACATGTCCAGGAGAACTACCGCCGGTCTGAAATCTCTCAGTTTCTCTAAGGCTTCACGTCCGCTCCCCGCAGAGATCGCTTCCCAACCGATAAGTCCAAGCTGTAACGCTAACAGCTCAAGGAACTCAGGCTGATCATCAACGACTAGAATTTTGTCTGGTCCCATCCGAACCTCCAGAATGACGCCCATTGGTTAGTGACACGCTATTGGAAACTTCGCCAATTTGTGCGCAGGCACCAGAAGATATGTCTGGCAACTCCAATTATCTTTAT
>VBLN01000034.1:1049-5415 GCA_005878685.1 Deltaproteobacteria bacterium
GTTAAGTCTCCGTACCGTCAATCAAGGATACGCTTTTGCGTTGTCAGTTTGAAGACAAAAATTGGGTGAGCGTGCTAAATCTTCGACGTTAAATCAAACCTTAACTTCTCTTGGACTATGATCTTTTCTGTTCCTCCTCGATCAACTTAAGGGTTTTCTTGCGGAGTTGCTCGTCACCATTGACGGCCACGAGAATCCTATTATAACTCTCCACGTTAAGTCCCTGTCGCTCCAGGGTCTCTTCGACTCTTGAGAGGGCTTCCCGCTGAATCCTCTCGATCTCTTTTGGATCTTGGACACCTTTGAGAGTTGGCTCATACTTTAGGCGTATCTCCTGGAGCTCCTTATAGGCTTTAGCAAAAGCCTTGAGTTCTTCCTCACTAATATTATTTCCCTGCTGGCTCGGCTGTTGCCGGGGCACTTGTTGGGCATGTGCCAGTGGTAGGCCACTGGGTAACATCAAAGTTGAAATTGTTCCCAAAATCACTCCGCCGGCGATAAATTTCTTCATCCCAAATCCCCCCCTTTTTTGATTTTTAGAACCCGTCGCTACACTTAGCCTTCCCTTTCCAACCGCTCGCAAGAAGGCAGAGGGTCACGTAGCCCCACATTTCCCATCGTCCATTAGATGAAACTAATGTGCCAGCAATATCGCCGACGATCTGCCCTGCTCTCCTGAGAGGATTTTAAACAATCAGAGGCCGCTTGTCTTAGAAAATAAGGCCAATTAGACCGCCTACGAGGCGAAAAGAAAGAGCAAGAGCCTGACCGACGAGGTGCACCGTGCTACCCAGCAAACCTGGGACTGATTCTGAGTTTCTGTCTCTGTTTTCTCGGTTCTCTACCAGCGCTCAGAAGCAGTACGAAGACGAGAAGTTAGAGCTCTCTTTTCCATTCTGATATCCCCTTGAAAGTTTCAGAAACCAATTCCGTCAGTTCTGGCTTCGTGAAAGGCTTCTTTAGAAGATTTACCCCGTATCTTCTTTCCTCCTCTGCCAAGAGTAACTGGAACCGATCCAGTTCACCACTCATGTAAATTGTTTTCACGTTCGGACTACGGACTCTTATCTGCTCCATCATTTCCAAGCCATCTTTCTCGGGCATCTGGATATCGGTGATCACCAGATCTGGCCTGAAAAGCAGGGAGATCAAATACCCAGCTTCACCATCATCACCTGTCCTTACTTCGTAACCCTCAGATTCCAATATCATCTGGACAATCGATACCAGTGCTTTATTGTCGTCTACAACCAATACCTTCGTATTTTTTCCCTCGCTTAGAACTAGCTCCCGCTCCTATTCTTCAGCAAATGAGCAAGTGGTATGCCAAATTACAGTTTGGGAATTATCCCGTTGATTTTAAGAGACTTTTATAACGAACTGTGTCCGGGGGCACCTTCTTTGAGGGGAATTTCATACAGCAATTCCCTCCAAAGGGCTCATCGTTCCTTTGTCCTTGAGGTCACCCCTCATCCTGATTATGGCGAGGCGAAGAACAACCGCATGAAGCCTTTGGAGCTGACACTGCAACAAAATGTCCAAATATCTCGAGGGGAAGGGTTAAAGTTAGAGCGAGCGTCCGGTTTTTTGGCGGTTCTCCGTCGTCCTTTGTTCCTGAAAATGGCCATCGGGCTCTGCCTTCAAGTAAACCGAATTGATTGGAAAGGCGATGCTCTCTTTTTCAAACCGAGCCTGCAGACTTTTAATAAATTCATGCTTGATCAAAAAGTTGTCGACAAATTCCCGCGCGCGCAGGATCACTGTAAAGCCAATGCTCGACTCGCTAAAGGTGTGATATCGGATAAAGGGTTCAAAGCCTGAAACACTCCCTGGCACTCTTTGGAGAGTTTCTTTGGCTACTTCGGAGGTGATTCTTTCCACCTTCTTCAAATCGCTGTGGCAGTCGACTGCGACCTGTAGCAAAACCGCCGACTCCCGGTCAGGTAGAGAATAGTTGGTGATGATGCTCTGGACGAGTTTGCTATTGGGTACCACCACTATGTTGTTGGGAAGCGATTTAATTCTTGTGCTGCGCCAACCAATGTGGTCGACGTATCCCTCTTCGCCGTTCTGCAAGCGCACATAATGGCCCAACTCAATAGGGCGGTCTGCGCTAATATAGAGTCCTGCAAAAAAGTTACCTAGGGTATCTTGCAGGGCAATGGCTACGGCCAAGCTTCCGATCCCGAGGGTTGTGATGATCGGGGTGAGGGAGATACCTAGATTATCGAGGATAATCATCCCTCCGACTGCAATAAAAATGATCTTTGTGATAATTTCGACCGGACCCTCAATGTTTCCCAAGCCCTCATAGCGGTTCGCGGCGCTATGGAGGATGAGTAAGGCTGCCTTGGTGAATAGAAATATGGCGAGTAGAAGAGCTGACAGAACTAGGAGCCGCTGGGCAGCCTGCAGAACCTTTGGAGGAAAAGTAACCACATCCAAGATGAGCAGAAGTCCTCCCACGATGAGGAGAGGGAAAAGGCATCGCTCCAATAAGCGATAAATCCGGTCATCCATTCTCGTCCCGTTCTTTTGCACCACCCCCTTTAAAATCCGGAGAGCGGCAGTGCTTACCAAATAGGCCAAAATGGTTGTGGCGAAAAGGATCAGGGGCAACAGAGCCCAGGGATTCATGGGGATTTTGATTCCAAGAAACTCGGTCATGCTCTCGTCTCTTATCAGGATAATATTTTAGGAAGCAGTCGGCATTGCGCCCAAATTGTGTGGAGGGACTCTCCTACACAAAGAAGACAAGAAACTGACGTTTCTATCGCGAGGGCGCCTTTTTGCCTCCCTAGAACTTTCTTCCCTCTCTCGGTTTATACCGATGCTGTTGATAAAAAATCAGAAGCAATCTGTCTATTTAGAGGCATCGCGACTATCTGCTGGCGTTTTAGCATACTCTTGAGTCAGTGCTTTTTCCTTTATCAGTCGTTCTAGTAGCTGCAATACTTCTGTCCGCTCCCGCACGGTGAACCGGGCGTGTGTTCGGTTGATCCCGACGCGGATGGAATAGGCTGAGCCGGGCAAAACCGCAAACATCTCCTCATCAGTGAAATCGTCTCCTATCGCTAACATGAAATCAAAGTTGTCTTTTGCGAGCCAGTATTGACTGGCTACCCCCTTGTTGACTCCGGCAGTTCTGACTTCAACCACTTTGTTTCCCTGCAATACCTGCACATCGATATTTGACGTGAACGCAAGCAGATCATCCGTCAACTCTCTCGCCGCAAGCGTTCCCTCTTCTGGATCGGACGCTCGGTAATGCCAGACGAGAGAGAAATCCTTCTCTTCGACGAATGCTCCCGGAAGTCGGTCTGCGTACACCTCAAGCACCGGGAGGAGCTTTGTTTTCCACTCAGCCGTCAAGGGCTTAATCATCTTCCAATCTTCATCCCGCGTCCTGATCCACGCGCCGTGTTCTGCGACTAGCCCTATAGGCAGTTCGCCAAACCAATCCTGGAGTGTCCCTTTGTTCCGGCCACTAATGAGAACCACTTCATTGCCGAGATCTCCCGCGAGATGATAAAGAATTTTGAGGAGATCATCAGTCGGTTTTGCAAGCTCAGGGCGTTTAGCAAATGCGACAAGAGTCCCATCATAGTCGAGCAGGAACAGTCGCCGCGTGCTGTGCTGATAATGCTGAATGAGCTCTTTCTCCGCGGTCGGTCGCAACGGTTTGGCATAAAATTTCTCCGGGGGAGGACTCATCGAAATAAGCTCTTTCAAAAAGTCTCCCGCCCAGCGCGCGACATCATGCCGGCGCAGCCTGTTCTGCATGATTTCATTGCGCCGGACTTGTTCCGCGTAGGGCATCTCCAATGCCTCTCTCAACGCTCCGGCGACCTCTTCCCGGTTGTTTGGGTTGATGATGATCGCTTCCCGCAGCTCTTTTGCGGCCCCTGCCATTTCACTAAGAACCAAGACTCCGGTCTTGTCCGTCCTGCTCGCGACGTACTCTTTCGCGACGAGATTCATGCCATCCCGAAGCGGTGTCACAAGCGCGACATGACTCATCGCATACGCGGCTGCCAGAGAATGAAAAGGTAGGCCTCGGTACTGATAGATGATGGGCACCCAGGTGAGAGTCCCGAACCTCCCGTTGATTCTACCCACGAGTTCTTCAATCTGTTTTTTCATCCCCTCATAATCCTCGATGCCGATTCGGGAAGGGACAACGATCATGATCAACGTAACCTTGCCGTGCCATTCCAGATTCATTTCGAGCATGGCTTCGAACCCTTGCAAGCGATGGATGATCCCTTTTGAATAATCCTGCCGGTCAACTGATAATACGAGCTTGCAATCTCCCAATACTCTCTTCAGTTTCTCTTGTTCCTTCCGAACCTCTGGACTGCTGGCG
>VBLN01000034.1:5561-9031 GCA_005878685.1 Deltaproteobacteria bacterium
TCCTAACAAACCTTCTAAAATCTCCTGCCTCCATTCTCCTGGAAGTAGCCGAAAAATTTCAAAATCGGGGAAAGGAATGTGCAGGAAGAATCCTATGGATACACTGGCCAATTGTTCTCTAACCAGCCTCGGTAAGAGCATCAGGTGGTAGTCATGAATCCACAAGACATCATCTGGCTGAATCACCTCGAGGAGAGCTTCTGCGAACACTTGATTGACTTTCTTATATTGAAGCCAGTACCCCTGATCGTACCTGACATATGAGGGGAAATAGTGAAACAACGGCCAGATGGTCCTATTGCAAAACCCTTGATAGAAGTTCTCGATGTCCTCTTCGGAAAGAAAGACAGGATGAGAGTGGAACTGTGAGCGGGCTTTGATTTTCATCGCCTCCTTGAATGCATCACCCACGTTGCCGCCCGGCCAGCCAACCCAAAGATATTCCGGATCAAGGGACGACACATCTCGTACAGATCGGATGCAGGCACTCAACCCCGTGGCCACGCCCCCCACGCTTTGGTGAAATTTAATCTCCCCGTCTTCCTCGACGACGGTAAAGGGAAGCCGGTTAGACACTATAATGACTCTTTGTCTTTCAGTTCCATTGCTCATAAACGGGCAATCCTGATCTCCTCAGGTTGTTTTTGACAACTAAACGATATCGCCTTCATGGATTAGCCTTTACCTCTTCCATACCCATATTGATCGATCAAAGCAAATATTCTTTGTCTCAGTCCTTCAGCGTGTATGTGTAAGGATCCAGCGCAAGCTTGCCTCCGCAAGTTCGGCGTCCCGGATTTTCCGAAACTAAAAGCAAGAAATCATTCTCTCTCCGCCCGATTCTGAGACGCGCATCAAAGATATGATGGTAGAATGAATACACACTCACTTTTGTTGAGATTTGCCGCCAATAGAGTCTTCAGCCGGGGCAATGATAACAAAGTGGGTATGGGCATGATACGTCGGGATACGTCAGGATTCTCGGCTGGAACTAGTTTTATGATCGCGAGCAGAGGAGAAGGATGGTAATTTTTTACTTTCCTCGAAGACGGTTCGCTACCTCCTCAACTAGCGTTAAGGTGGTTTACAATTTTTCGTTCTCATTGTCCCTTTGACTCTGGCGCTGGATTCTCAATTTCTAATGCCAGCTTTTGGAAACCGGCCCCGAGTTGTGCATGAGATCTGTCAAGATAAAGGCGACTAGCTTGTAGGTTTCCCTTTCGTCGTGTACAAACCGTGCAGTCTCTTCTGTCAAGGCTACGATAAGATCTCCTAAGGTAGTCTCTAGTTTCTCTTCTTCTTCCATACCCACCTCCGTTTGAGTTAAGGGCATAAGGCCGCTCGCTCTAGCGAAACCTCTTCTTTCGTTCGCGTTAAAGCGCAAAGGATATGCCAAATATGATTTCCCTTGATATTGAGGAACTTGCAAGATGGCTTGATACTGCGACTGTTCCCTATTGAAGGGATTTGCCTACAGCGAGAGAAGGAGAGTGGTGGGGTTACCTGGAGCTGGTAGCTTTACGTTTTATTTCGCCTTCTTGAAATCGTCTACTTTCAGATCATGTTTTTTCAGAAGGTCATAAAAGTCGGCACGATACTTTCCGGCGAGCTTTGCGGCTTGGCTCACATTGCCTTCACTGAGCTGTAGCAGGTGGACGAGATAGCTCTTTTCAAAAGCGTCTCGGGCCTCTTTGAGAGGTTTTAATGCCTCTTGGGACATCGCCGATGCTTCTTGGAGGCTGATTGTTCTTGGTTCCTGAGAAGTGAGCTTTGTCTGGAGAACCAGATCTTCGTCGATGACGTCCTTTTGCGTCATGGCCATCGCATACTCGATGGTATTCTCCAATTCCCGAACATTCCCTGGCCAATCATGCAGCATGAGCTTTTGCATGGCTGGCGGCGTCACTCCCTTTACATCCTTTTTCATTGGCTCGGCGAATTTCCTCAAAAACTGCTCTATCAGATGAGGAATGTCTTCTTTCCTCTCCCGAAGCGGGGGCAAATGGATGGGGATCACATGAATCCGGTAGTAAAGGTCTTCTCGAAACAGACCCTTCTTAACCTCTTCCTCAAGATCCTTCTTCGTGGCTACGATAACCCGCACATCCACATCTGTCGGCCTTTCACCGCCGATGGGATAGAACTGTCTGTCTTGCAGTACGCGAAGCAGCTTAGGCTGAATCGAAAGCGGCATGTCACCAATCTCATCTAGAAATAAGGTTCCTTCGTGCGCCTGAGTAAATAGCCCTTTTGTGGTGCGAACCGCGCCGGTAAAGGCCCCCTTTTCATGGCCAAAAAGCTCGCTCTCCAGTAAAGTTTCAGATATGACGACGCAGTTAATGGCCACGAACTCCTTGTCCTTCCTTGCGCTAGCGAGATGGACCGCCTTGGCGATCATCTCCTTACCCGTGCCACTCTCGCCAAGGATATAGACGGTTGAATCCGTTCCGGCGATCCGCGAGACTACCTCCAATACCCTCTTCATCTTGTCACTCTTAGCCACGATATTGTCAAAACTGTATCGCTCTTCCAAAAGTCCCTTGAGCCTTTTTACTTCAGAAGCGAGCTTGCGATTCTCGAGGGCTTTCTGGATTTGCAGGAGCAGATCCCGGGGGTCGAAAGGTTTCGTCAGATAGTTGTAAGCTCCCTTCTTCATCGCCTCCACCGCACTCTCGATACTACCGTGGGCGGTGAGGATGATGACAGACATTTCAGGATTGATAAGGTGTAATTCCTCCATGAGCGATATCCCATCGCGGTGGATGAGCTGGAGATCGATAATCGAGAGATCAAAGACCTGTTTCTTAACCGCCTCTATAGCGTCTTCTTCCTTAAGGGCGGTTGCGACGTCGTAGTTTGCCGCTTCCAGCCTCATCTTGACCAACTCTAAGAGGTTTCTGTCGTCATCCACGATTAAGATCTTGTCCGAGGACATTGCCGCCATTATCTTTCTCTTCTCTTTTCTTCGATCTCGATATCAACTTGCCTGGATCTCTCCAGCATCTGCGTCAACTTTTCATTCGCCTGGAGAACTCCCAACCATATTTTCGCCTGCCCCACTAAAGGACTCTGGGGGTACTCTTTAGGAAGCCGCCCAAAGAAACTCATTGCCCTGCGATAGTCTTTCTTGGGATTCCCAGTATGGGCATAGATGAGCCCCATATTGAAAAGGGCCTCATCCCCGGGAGACTCGTTTGCTGCCACGGATAAAGCCCGCTGGTTCTCCCGCAACGATCCCTCGTAGTCACCTTGAGACAGCAGCTCTTGCGCTCGGTTGAGAGCATCACGGCTCTCCCCATCGACCTGCTTGGATTTCTCCAGCATCTGCGTCAACTTTTCATTCGCCTGGAGAACTCCCAACCATATTTTCGCCTGCCCCACTAAAGGACTCTGGGGGTACTCTTTAGGAAGCCGCCCAAAGAAACTCATTGCCCTGCGATAGTCTTTCTTGGGATTCCCAGTATGGGCAT
>VBLN01000034.1:9121-24290 GCA_005878685.1 Deltaproteobacteria bacterium
TCGCTCCGGAATGTCCTTTAAGGGAATGCAGCCTGAAATAAGAATAGTCAGGCAGACAATACAAAGGTAAATGTACTTCCGTCCCCCGCCTTGCTTTCTGCCCATACCCTCCCACCATGAGATGTTATGATATGTTTTACAATAGCCAACCCCAAACCGGTCCCTTTGGTTCGGTAAGAGTCCACTCTACTCCCCTGTTGATATTTGTCAAAAATATTGGCGAGATTTTCGGTCGGTATACCGGGTCCCGTGTCAGTCACTGCGACCTCTACTCCTCCGTTGCTATGCCGTGCCGAGACGATGATCCGACCTCTCTCAGGCGTAAACTTGACAGCATTGCCGATCAGATTGCGCAGCGCCTGGAGCATTCTCTCACCGTCCAATTTTAGGGGAGGCAGCTCCTCGATCTCCGCTTGCAGATTTATTCTTTTCGCCTCCACAAGAGGGCCGATCTCGGTCATAGCCTTTTGGATGAGGGGAGCCAGGCTTGCTCTGTCAAAATGATAGGTCATCATTCCCGCCTCCATTTTGGATAGGTCCAATAGGGAATTGACCAGATCGATCAAACGGCTACTCTCTTCAGCCAAAATCGTTAAGAGTTTTTGTTGCTTCTCCGTAATCGGTCCCCCTAATCCCTCCAGCAGGAGGCCCGTTCCTTCCTTGATGGAGGCCAAGGGCGTGCGCAATTCGTGGGACATCGAGGAGAAAAAATCGGACTTCATTTTGTCAAGATCTCTCAGTTTCTGACACATGAGATTAAAGGCGCCCGCCAACTCCGCTATTTCCGGCGGAGAGGAGAGGTTCAAATCACCGCCAAAATTCCCCCTGGCGATTTCCCGGGTCTTATTCTTCAAAACTGCGATCGGATGAGTGATACTCCTGGTCATCAAAAGAGACACTGCAACGATAAAAATAAGGGCCATCGCCGTTACAAGGATAGTCACTTGCCGCGCCTTCGCTCCAGTCTCATCAAGTCTCTTAACCTTGTTATACGTGCTTTGTTGGCCATAGACTCTCACCTTCTCCAATTCTGCCATGATCCCATCCTGAGCTTTGGCCTTATCCTGTTTGTATTGGGCTTCAGGATAGCTCTGATCAGCCCTTACATATTGCAGTTCCTTGTTGAATAGATCTTGATAGCTTTGATGGTACTCTTTGACCATTTTTAATAGAGGCGTAACTCGGGAGTCTGCAATGAAGTTTGCTTCCTCGAGATACTGCTCGAAATCGTTTTTAAACAACAGGAACTGATCGTAAAGAGTGTCATCATGCGTAATGAGGAATTTCCTTTCATAACGGATCTCCTCGAGAAGGGTATCTGCAAGCTTCGCCTCGTAGTCCAAGATCCGGTTGTCGGTCTCCAGGACAGATCGGGTAATAGCGTTAAGTCGGCGCAGCTGATCGATGGCATAGACGCTCGTCGCCAGAACCAGAATAAAGATCAAAAAATCACGTCGCCTAGACGGGAAGCCGCCCGGCCAGGAAAAAGGTGTTTCTAGGGTTCCGGCAGACTCTCTTTCTCCGCTTCTGCTGCCAGGAGCTTTTGGCCGAATTGGTCGAGGCGCTTCTCCGCACCTTGAAAACTCGCCTGAGCATGGCCCAGATGCTTTCCTAAAACGTTGAACTCCTCCTTGAATCTGGAAAAGTCTCCCTGGAGCCGGATAAGACTCTGGAGGATCTCTTTTGCGTGCTCTTCGATCTTCATCCCTTTGAGTCCCAAGACGATCGCCTGCAGGTAGGCATAAAAGCTGTTGGGAGAGACCGGTATAACCTTTTTACTCAGTGCATACTGGCTCAGGCTCCGATCGCCTGTCGAGTCGTCCTTGATGATCGTCTCGTAGTAAACATTCTCGGCAGGAATGTACATGAGGGCAAAATCATAGGTCCCCTCGTCCGGCAAGATATATTTGCTGGCGATCGCGTCGATGTGCTTCTTCACATCAGCCACAAATTGCCTTTTGGCTCTCCCCTTTTCCTCATCCGTGGCCCCATCCAGCATCCGCCTGAAGTTCTCCAGAGGAAATTTAGAGTCGACCGGCACCATAGAGCCTCCGAGCTTAATGACGGCATCCACTTTGTCACCGCTTCTGAAGGCAAACTGAGTCGCAAAGTGATCCGCGGGGAAGATCTGAGCCAATAAGTCTCCGAGAAAAAACTCTCCCAGACCGCCTCTCAGTTTCGGAGAGCTGAGGATCTCCTGCAAGGAGGCGATGTCTTTGCCGACCTCGTAAATCTTTCGATTGGCCTCCTCCAAACCTCCCAAACTCTTCTGCACATTCCCGACGACCCGGGCCGCATTATCGAGTCGCTCTCCTAGGGTCTGCTGGGTCTTTTGCAGGATCTCCGAGTTCTCCTTCAATCTCTCGTTGACTTGACTGATAAGCCGCGTGCTGCTGTCGAGTACCTGATTGACTTGTCCCCGGAGCTGGTCAATCTGCTGTTGAATCAACAAGAAGGACGGATCCTCCTTTTTCTCGCCGATGAGGATCTGCAAACGGCGCGAGAGAAGCCACCCAATAGTTGCAAAAAAAATAAAATTGACCGATTCCACAATGTGTCGCCGGAGCTACAGGAGTCGCAGGGCGTATTCTAGGATCTCACTGAGTTTGCGGATCTGAGTGGCCCTTATCGATTTTTCTTCGGGCGGGGAGGAAAAATAGTGATCCAGACTCCTTTTGAGATTCCATTCCAGAAGCCCAACGCACTGCTCCATGCTCGCCTTTTCCGAACGACGGCGCCGTGCCTGGTGCAGCTCCTTAAAATGGATCACCTGACCCATACAGAAAAGTAGCTTATGGAGGAGTAAACCCTGTTGTCAAGGGGCGAGGCTGCTGCTGCGTCACGCAATGAATGGCGCCAAGCCCTATCACTACTGAAGCCGACGGGACGCCGACCACCTTGCGGTCGGGAAAAAGCTCCCCAAGGATCCCTAAGGCTGCCCGATCGTTGGGATGATCAAAGGTTGGAACAAGAACCACCTGATTTGCGATATAGAAATTGGCGTAGCTGGCCGGAAGTCTGCTTCCTTGGTGAACGAACGGTCCGGGACAAGGCAATGGCACGACAAAAAGTTTTTTTCCATCTTGGTCCCTCGCGGCCGTAAGGCGCTCAAAATTTTTCCTGAGAGCAACATAGTTCTCATCTTTAGAGTCCTGCTCGAGAATACATACAACTGTCTCTGGGTTGACGAACCGAGCAATATCGTCAATATGTCCATCGGTGTCATCGCCCACGATGCCCTCCCCTAGCCAGATGATCTGCTCGACACCCAAATAGTTCCTTAGAATCTGTTCGATCTCGCTTCGTCCCAAGTGGGGGTTGCGATTCGGGTTCAGAAGACATTGCTCGGTTGTGGACCCCAACATCAAAAACCGGCACCCCAAGACGCCTGGCGATCGACCTGGCAACTGAGTCATCCTGAAGGTAGGACTCATACTTTCGCCCCCAACCATTGAATACCCAATCATTGAGAGCAAGGCCCGCTTGATCCCCTTCTCTCGTGATGAAAGTCGGACCGTAGTCGCGAATCCAGACATCCACAGTCGGAATCCGCCAAATCGACACTTGCTCCATCGCGGTCCCGACACGCCTGAGCCGTTCCTCGGCCTCTGCCTGAGTTCGTTCATCATTGACAAGCAGGCAAACTTTTTCCACCGGCGCCAGCGTCCGGATCATTTCGATCCAGGCCTGTTTGACGATCTCTAACTCGTCAGGCCAAGTCTCTCGATTATGGGGCCACGCAAGCCACGTAGCCTCATGGGGTTCCCATTCCGCCGGCATACGATAACCCAGCTGGCCCGGCGGGGTGCCCTCCCGAGCGGAATCATTCTTTGACTGAGAGGTTTTCAAGAGAGGATACTGCGGCAGATTTTACCGGTGAGCCTTCATCCAAAAAGCGCGCGCTGAGCGCACTGTAGGCATCGATACGCCGATCCCGCAGAAACGGCCAGCTCTCCCGAGCTTGAGCGATCTTCCCAAGATCACACCGAGCTATCAGGATCTCTTCGCGGTCGGTTCCTGCGTGAGCAATGATCTCCCCAAACGGATTGGCAACGAAGGAATTTCCCCAAAACGTGAGCTTTCTCTCACGCCCCACGCGATTTGCAACCGCGACATACACGCCGTTAGCCACTGCGTGCCCCCGTTGGACAAGCTCCCAGGCGCTCTGCTGCGCCTTTGCAACATTGACAGGCTCATTGGAAAGCCATCCGATCGCCGTAGGATAAAAAAGGATCTCAGCGCCTGAAAGGGAGGTCAACCGCGCAGCCTCGGGAAACCACTGGTCCCAGCAGATAAGCACGCCGATCCTTGCCACTTCCACATCGAAGCTCAGAAAACCCAGGTCTCCAGGGGTGAAGTAGAACTTCTCGTAATAACAGGGATCGTCGGGAATATGCATCTTGCGATATTTTCCCAAGATCGATCCATCCGCGCCAATGATCACCGCGGTGTTGTGATAGATTCCCGCCGAACGCCTTTCAAAAATCGAGCTGATGATCGCAATCTTCTTCTTTTTTGCGAACCGACTCAGAGTTTCCGTAGTCGGTCCCGGGATCGCCTCCGCCAGTTTAAATTTTTCGGTATCCTCGCTCTGCGGAAAGTAGCGCGAGCGAAAAAGCTCCTGAAGGCAAACGATTTGGGCGCCTTTTTTCGCTGCCGCGCTGATCCCCGTCACAGCCTTATCCAGATTGGCTTTAGCATCCTCGGTCGCACTCATCTGGATGAGGCCGAGGGTTACCCGTCTTTGGCTTTTCCTTTGGGACATCTTACTGACTCGCTTCTTCCCCGGTCTCGAACTTCACCGCCAACGCGGCTACTTCAGATGTTGAGCAAAGAAGGACTTGAAATTCTCCCACGCATCCTTGGCCGAATCCGCGTGGTAGCTTTGCCGCTCATTACAGAAGAATCCATGCCCTGCTTCCGGGTAGACCTTATGCGTAAAATTCTTCTTGGCGTCCGTAAGCGCCTTAACAATTTTTTCCACATGCTCCTGAGGAATGAGGGGGTCTTTGGCGCCGAAAAAGAGCGTGATGGGACACTGGATTTCTTTGGTGCGATCCAGAGGGCTCGGATTCCCCATTGGAATGCCTCCTCCGTAGAAGCAGACCGCCGCTTTAACATCCTTATTATGGTGGGCAGCCGAGAGATACGTGTACCGTCCACCCATGCAGAAACCGGTAATACCAATGGATCCTGCCTTGACATAATTTTGCGACTTGAGATGGGAGATGGCTGCGCCCACGTCGCCCATGACCTTGGGATCCTGCAGGCGATTCATGATACCCATTGCCTTCTGAAGCTCTGAATAAGGAACGACTCGCTCGGACTCGCGGTGATAAAGGTCCGGCGCAATCGCCACATATCCCTCGCGCGCGATCCTCTCCGTGACGTCTTTGATATGGCTGTTAAGACCGAAAGCCTCCATCAAGACGACGATGGCTGGTCGCGCGCCCCCATCCTTTGGCCTGGCCTCGTAGGTCTCCATTTTTCCGTCGGGTGTGTTGAGTTGAAGCGTTGAGGTCGTAATGTCCATAACTCGCCTCCTGCTGGAAATTTTTTGTCAATTGAAAATTGTTTCTTGTCTATCAGATTTTTTTTGAAGGGTCTACCCCTCTTCGCTCGAGAAAGAAGCCATCAGCTCTCATCTTGAACCACAAGCTAGCGGACGGCGATGACGATAACCCCCGCGACCATCAAGAGGGCACCAAGAACGACCCTCAGAGTAACTGTCTCCACCTCTCTCAGGAAGAGGGCGCTAAAGACCACCGTAAAGAGCGGCGTGGTGTTGAGGAGCGGCACCATGGCGGAGACCTCGCCACCGTTTAGAGCGGCGAAATTTAGGATCTGCGCGCTAGCCGAGACCAAAGCGGCGCTGCCAAAAAATGGCAGGCTCTCTCGGCGCTGTCTTGCGAGACGGATCTTTCCGGTCACGACTAAAAACAGTGAAAAAATCACCAGAGATGTGGAGGCGCTGATGGCCGCACCCGCATACGGATCAGGGAGAATGAGCAGTCCGCTCTTGCGTAAGTTTTGAGACACGGCTCCGCAAAAGGCCGCTCCCAATGGAAAAAAAAAGTCGAACACTTTCCACCGAGCTTCTCCGCTACGGCGCCACAGGACCAGCCAGACGCTTGCCATAATCAGCGTGGCTCCCCAGTAGACAAACGAGTTCGGACGCTCGTGGAGAAATAGGATAGCGAGGGAGACTGAAAGCAGAGGTTCGGCCCCCCGCAAAGGACCGGCGCGAGAAACTCCAATGCGGGTGATGCCGATGTAGTACAGTATGCGGGCCAGGAGAGGTTGAAGGCATCCGCTCAGCAGGAAGTAAATTGTGGCTGGCGACCAGAGCCGATCAAGCGGGAAATAGACGAATAGGTAGATCCAAAGCAAAAGGGCCGCAAAAGCATAGCTCAGGAATGCGGCCGCGATAACGTTGGAAGTGCGCGCTCCGATGCGGACCAAGACGGCATCGCCCGCCCAACCCATCGCTGAGAGTACCGCGATGACCTCAGGCCACATGGAATTTCGTTGACTTCACAGTGTTCTCGCCGACACTGAAGAAGAGCGCGGAAGCTGACACTAGCCCGGCCCAGAGCAGCTTACAAGCTTCGAGCCTGGACAACATCAGGACCATGGCTTAAGATCGGGCATGGCCGCACAAAAGAAACCCGCCTTCCCGAAGTCCCTGCCTGCTCTGGTGCGCGCCCAGAGGGTCACTGAGTGGGCCTCTCGCTTTGGCTTCGACTGGCCATCGGTGGATCCTGTTTGGAAGAAAATCGAAGAGGAATGGGGCGAACTTAAGACGGCCGCATCTTCCGGAGACGAGAATCGTATCCGCGAAGAGACGGGAGATCTGCTATTTTCCTTGGTGAATCTATCGCGTTTTCTGAATGTAGAGGCGGAGGCTACTCTGTCCCAGGCCGTCGATCGCTTTCTCCGGCGCTTCGCTTACGTGGAAACTAAGATCCAAAATCAAGGAAAGACTCTGTCTGAGGCGACCCTCGAAGAGATGGATGCCTTCTGGGATGAGGCCAAAAGAGCAGAGCGTCTTAAGTAGCCATGAGCAGGTCTGATCTTCGCATTACGTTTCTCGATGCCGCCACCTTCGGCGACGTCTCCTTCGACGGCTTCACAGCTCAGTGGCGATCCACGCTCTTACAGCCCCCGAAGAAATTTTGCCCCGGCTCCAAGGATATCAAGTAGCCATTGTCAACAAAGTGATCCTCAACAGATCGATCCTTGATTCGCCTGGAGCCCGAGATCTCAAACTGATTGCTGTGGCAGCAACCGGCACTGACAACGTAGACATCGAGGCCGCCAGGGCCCGTGGGATATGCGTATGCAATGTGCCCGGATATGCTGCGCAATCGGTCGCCCAGTTCACTGTGGCCCTCATCCTGGAGCTGGCAACGCGCGCCGGCGGATACATGGAACTCGTTCGGCGAGGCGCGTGGGAGCAGAGCCCTATCTATACGAGGATCGATTTCTCGACCGTCGAGCTTTCGGGAAAAAAATTAGGGATCGTCGGCTACGGCAACATCGGTCGAAGAGTCGCGGCGATAGCCCGGATGTTGGGCATGGAGATTTTGACTTCGGCGCGTCCCGGATCTTCGGATGCCCCTCCCGAGGGCCGTTTTCCCCTTAATGACGTACTGGCATCTTCGGATTTTGTTTCGCTTCACTGTCCGCTGACGCCGGACACGAAAAATCTCATTGACAGCCGCGCGCTGGAGCTTATGAAACCCAACGCCTTTCTCGTTAACACAGCGCGCGGCGCATTGATTGACGAAGCCGCACTCATTCAGGCTCTTCGTCAGAAGAGATTGGCCGGCGCAGCGCTCGACGTGATCTCACGAGAGCCGCCGCCGTCAGACCATCCGGTCATCAGAGCGGCCAAAGAACTGGACAATCTGCTGGTCACTCCTCATTGCGCCTGGAGCACGCGCGAAGCGCGGCGGCGGCTTCTCGACGAAGTCGCAGAAAATATCCTGGCTTTCCTTAGAGGCGAGGAAAGAAACCGCGCAGGATGAGGAGGGGTAAGGAACCGTCAACGTGGGTTGTCCTAGCTCGCCACATGACCGATTTAGGCACGTTAGCTCAAGACTCAAGATGGAAGCCGCTACAGGGGTCGGCAGGGACCGACGTGTGGACTGATGACTTCTCAAACGTCCTCGGCGTCATGAACTGGAACTTCTAAAGGAAAGAAGGGGACAGTCGTAGCAAAATCTTCTCACTAGAACGGGACATCGTCATCAAAGGGTGGAGGCTGTCCTCCGGGAGTTGACTCCGCAGACACATCAGCTTCGGCCTCCGGTGCCACTCGCGTTCCCCCACCACCACCCAAGAATCTGACTCGCTGGGCTACGATCTCAGTCACATAGCGTTTATTGCCGTTCTTGTCATCGAACGAACGGCTGCGGATGCTGCCTTCGATAAAGACCTGTCTTCCTTTGGCCAGATACTGTCCACAGGTTTCGCCTTGTTTTCCCCAGACTATGATATTATGCCACTCCGTCCTCTCTTGCCGGTTACCGTCCGCATCCGTCCACGTTTCAGAGGTAGCAATTGGAAAACGCGCGACGGCCCGGCCATTAGGCGTATAGCGCACTTCAGGATCCTTACCGAGATTACCGATAAGGATCACTTTGTTAACCGACATCTTTGAAGTCTCCTCAGAAACCGAAAAGCAGCGAATCGAACTCTTTTAACCTTAGCGCCAGCAACTTTTTTAGTCAATAAAAAAAATCCCTCCAGCGAATTCCAGGAACTTTTATTGCTTTTTCACCTTTGGTGGACTAAGATAAAAAGAGTTTTCGTCGATTTTCTAATCAATTAGCTATAATTAAAAACTAGTTTTATTCTATGCGCTTCAGCTTCAAGCTATTGCTGATCGCTCTTCTGACGCTGCCCTTGAGTGTCTTGGTCTTCTTCCTAGGCCTTTTCGACCCGAAAGGCAAAATGGTCTATAGCCTGGGACGTTTCTGGAGTTGGGGCGTTTTAAAGATCGGCGGCGTACGTCTCAAGATCCGAGGCCTCGACCATCTCGACCCGAGTCGACCTTACATCTTTGTGGCGAATCATCAAAGCAATATAGATATTCCAGCGCTTGTGCAAAGCCTGCCAAAGTTTCAGCTTCGATGGATGGCCAAAAAGGAGTTGCTCTTTGTGCCATTCTTCGGCTGGGCTCTTTGGTCTTCTAAACACATTCTTGTAAACCGCTCTGCCCGATCTCACGCCATGGCTAGCTTGAAAAAGGCAAGGGAAAAAATCGCCGGGGGCATTTCGGTGGTCTTCTTTCCGGAGGGGACCCGGAGTCGTGATGGAGAATTGCTTCCCTTTAAGAGGGGAGGATTTCTGCTCGCCGTCAGGACGCAAACCCCTATTGTCCCGATTGCGATCCATGGCAGTGGCAATATCTTACCCAAGGGAGACTGGCGCATTAGGACAGGTGAAATAGAGGTGATCGTCAGCGATCCTGTCCCTGTCGATGAGTCTCATGCCAGAGATCTCCGGAGCCTGATGACTCACGTGCGGCAGATCATTCTGGCGCATTCTCAGGAACGAGCCGAAACTCCCGCTGTAAACCCAAACAGCATCCAAACAGTACTGACGCGCAGGGTCTTTTAAGGAACAACAGCTATGGAAACATTAAGGGTCATCCCTCTCGGCGGATTGGGCGAGTTCGGACTCAATATGATGCTGCTGGAATATGAAGGCGCCGCGATCGCTATCGACTGCGGCTTGATGTTCCCCGGGACGGACCTCTTGGGAATCGACTTGGTCATTCCCGACGTAAGTTACATCGTCGAAAAGAAGAAGAGACTGCTTGGGGTCGTTCTTACACACGCCCATGAAGACCATATCGGGGCCCTTCCTTATATTCTCAAGCAACTGGCCGTTCCTATTTTTGCCTCCCGGCTGATCCTCGGTCTGTTGCGCAATAAACTTCGCGAGCACGACCTCGACAAAATCACAAATCTTAGAGAAATCGCGGCGGGAAAAGCTCTCGATATGGGGCCCTTTAAGATAGAAGGGATACGTGTCACTCATAGTTTAATGGACTGCCTGGCCCTAGGCATCGACACGCCCGTAGGAACAGTGATTCATACTGGCGATTTCAAAATTGACAACACGCCGATGGAAGGGGAGCTGTTCGATTTTCAGAAATTTTCTGCCTATGGAGAGAAAGGGGTGCTTCTTCTACTTTCGGACTCTACAAATGTGGAGCGCGAGGGCTATACTCCGTCTGAGCGGGAAGTAGGACGGGCACTCGAAGGGATTTTTCATGCAAGTCGGGGAAAAATTTTCATCGCTACGTTCTCTTCCAACATCCCCCGCATCCAGCAGGTGATCGATCTTTCCGAACGGGTTGGCCGGAGAGTCGTCCTAAGTGGCCGGAGCATGATCAATAACGCCGAGATTGCCTCGGATCTGGGGTACCTCAAGCTTCCTGCCAGGATCATGACCGAAAGCGACCGTTGGCAGGACCTCCATAGCGACCGGATAACCTTTCTAACCACCGGAAGTCAGGGCGAGCCGCTTTCGGTGCTTCACCGCGTCGCCTTGGATGATCACAAGTCCATCAAGATCGAGCCGGGAGATACGGTTATTTTGTCCTCCAAGTTCATCCCCGGTAACGAAAAGACCATCACGAACCTCATCAATCATCTCTACCGGCGTGGCGCTGAAGTTCATTACGAAAAGGTTTCTGAAATTCATGTCTCGGGTCATGCCAGTCAGGAAGAATTAAAGACCATGCTCCAGCTCACCCGTCCCCGCTATTTCGTCCCGATCCACGGAGAATATCGTCACCTGATCAAACACATCCAACTCGCCCAAGAGGTGGGACTGGCCGCCGAAAATTGCTTTCTCTTGGAGGACGGTGAGGTTTTGGAGTTGACGGAGAATCAAGCCCGGAAAACGGAGAGCATCTCCGCCGGAAGAGTCTTCGTGGATGGGAAAGGGATAGGGGATGTCGAAGACATCGTGATTCGGGATCGGCGCCACTTGTCGGAAGACGGGATGGTTCTTGCCGTCATGACCATTCATCAGCAAACCGGCGAGGTGGTAGCAGGGCCAGATCTGATCTCGCGCGGTTTTATGCGCTTGGAAAACGAGGAAGAAGTCTTAGAGCAGGCGAAAAAGGTCGTGCTGCAGACCTTGAAAGGGATCAATCGGGAGACACGAACGGACCGAGGCGAGTTGCAAGAGGAGGTGCGCAAGGCATTGCGGCGTTACTTTAACAAGACCCTGGAACGTCGCCCGGTTGTACTCCCGCTGATCATGGAAACTTAAATGAGGCGTTGCTTAACCTAGATAAATTTATGGAAAAGGGGTCGAAGATTAACCGGGAAATTTGGGCTGTAGTGATTTTCGTTTTTGCCCTCTTTATCGCATTGAGCCTTTTATCTTACGATCCGAAGGACCAGGCTCTCAGGGTAGTTGTCGATTCTTTCAATTCAGGGCTCGCTTCTTTCAAAGCACTGATTTCCAGCAAGCCGTCCGAGTCGTCAATCGCCGCTTCTTCCTTAACAAGCCTGGAGATTCATAACTGGGGTGGATTCGTGGGAGCATGCCTAGCGCGCGGGCTGCGTGTAACATTAGGACTATCAGCCTTCCTTCTGCCAATTTTCCTTAGTGTCATTTCTTACTGGCTGGTGTTTAAAGATCGCAAAGGCCCCCGTCTCGTCGAGATTGGAGGATTCACGCTCTTGCTTCTGAGTATCGCCGTCATTTTGGATCTTGTGCTGGAATCAGTGCCTTCAGAAGACGCTGCAAGGGCTGGTGGAATCATTGGTGGCTATTTTAGGCAGGCAATTCTGGTCCCGTATTTTGGGCAGATAGGTGCCTATGTCATTAGCTTTTCCCTGCTGCCCCTTTCAGTCATGATACTCTCTGAGATCTCGCTCGTCGCTACATGGGAAAGGACACAGCGAGGGATTGGAAAGTTCCGCAAATGGGCCATGGCCTTTGCAAAAACAATTACAAAGCAGCTACGGGAATGGGAGGAAAAAAGAAAAGCAGAAAACAAGAAAAAAGAGCAACGAGAATACATGCCGCCGCCGATCATTCTTGAAGACGAGGTAAAGGAGGCAAAAGAAGTCAAGGGCGAACCACCAAGAAGGCCAAAGAAAAAAATGCTACCAGTGCAAGAAGAATTTCCCCTTCTTGAATTTGGCCAAGCCTATAGGCTTCCCGCGGCATCTCTTTTAGATCCTCCAGATGGCCAGCATGTGGAGATCGATAACGAAACTCTCCACGCGATTAGTCTGACCCTGCAAAGAAAACTGGCGGATTTGGGTGTCGAGGGAGAAGTGAAAAGCGTGCGCCCTGGGCCTGTTATCACGATGTTTAAATTTGAGCCTGCTCCTGGGGTCAAAGTAAGACGGATCATTGCTCTTGCAGATGATTTGGCAATGGCGTTACGTGCGCTAAACGTGAGAATCTTGGCTCCTATCCCGGGTGAGGCTGTCGTGGGTATCGAAATACCCAATCCCAGACGTGAAAAGGTCTTTTTGCAGCAGGTCATCGGGAGCGAGGCCTACCAAAGCGCAGAGTCGAAACTAACCTTAGCTCTAGGAAAGGATATCTCGGGTTCTCCTTTCGTTACAGATCTGGCCCGGATGCCCCATCTGCTTGTCGCAGGAGCTACGGGTACCGGAAAATCGGTATCGATCAACGCCATGATCCTGAGCATTATGTACAAAGCGACCCCACAAGATGTCCAATTTATAATGATCGATCCAAAAATGCTTGAGCTCACCGTGTATGAAAATCTTCCTCATCTCTTGGCCCCTGTGGTTACCGACCCAAAAAAAGCTGCAGCCGCCCTTTTTTGGGCCATGGATGAAATGGATCGCCGCTACCGTCTGATGCGCGACAAAGGGGCAAGAAGTATTGATCACTACAACCGTCTCTTGGAAAAGGAAATGGTCGATAAACGCGACCTCATTAACCTTACGCAGGCAGAAGAATCCGAGGAGAATGGAGGGACAGGAGGAGATCTCAAGGAAGAAGCCCCCTTGGTTCATGAGCGGCTTCCTCGGATCGTTATCATAGTCGATGAGCTAGCTGATCTAATAATGTCTGTCCGCAGCGATGTAGAGGAGCACATCACTCGCCTGGCTCAGAAAGCTAGAGCTGCCGGTATCCATCTGATTCTAGCTACCCAGCGTCCGTCGGTCGATGTCATTACCGGGCTGATCAAGGCCAACTTCCCTGCACGGATCTCATTCCAGGTGACGTCGCGGGTGGATTCGCGCACGATTCTCGATTCGATCGGAGCCGAGCGGCTTTTAGGGGACGGAGATATGCTTTTTCTACCTCCCGGGACCGCACGTATCGCCCGAATCCATGGTGCCTTTGTCTCTGATCAGGAAGTTCGCAAGGTTGTAGAGTTCATCAAGCAACAGGCAAAGCCACGCTATCGTCCCGAAGTCTTTGAAGCTAAAAAAGAGATCGAGACAGTAGACATGGAAGAAGAGGATGATGAGATGTACGATCAAGCCGTCAAGGTAGTTACAGATTCCCAGCAGGCTTCGATTTCCATGGTGCAGAGGCGGCTCCGCGTGGGATATAATCGGGCGGCCCGGTTGATTGAAAGAATGGAGAAAGAGGGAGTAGTCGGACCTTCAGAAGGAGCAAAGCCAAGAGAGGTCTATGCTAGGAAGATCGAGGATTAGCGCGAGGAAGAAATTGAGTAATCTATCGCCATCTAATGCTTGCGTCTTGTAAATGACGGGAAGACTCTCTCTGTGCGTCTAAATAATGTCACAAATGCTATGAAGATACTGGACGAAATCGGTATTTTCGACCCACACAAAAAGGCTGTCACAAAACAAGTGACGCAAAAGAATAGAAGGCTTGCGGGTTTCCTTTTCTTACTCTCTTGCTATCTATTTCTCCCTGCTGCCGTCAACGCCGTGGAAGCGTCTAAGGACCAACAGGCGATTGTGGACGGCCTCCAGAAGAGCTACGACGCCATTGTTGACTTTGTCGCGGATTTTCGGCAAGAAACGGAGGTCAAAACACTGAACCGAAACCTCAAGTCTTCGGGAAAGGTCTCTTTCAAACGGCCCGGAAAGATGCTTTGGCGCTATGAGGAGCCAAAGGGCCAATGGGTGCTGGCGGACGGCAAAAGCCTCTACTATTACCAGCCGGAGCAAAAGCAAGTTTTGAAAAGTCCCCTAAAGAACGCCTTCCGCTCGGATGTTCCGCTTTCGTTTTTGCTCGGAATAGGAAGCCTTAAGAAAGATTTCACCGCTACCTTAAAGGGTTCAGATCAGGGAGATTACGTCTTGTTGCTTAGCCCTAAAGGAGACATGGGTGGAGTAGGCGAGATTTTCCTCGGGGTTGAGCCCCGCTCGTTCGATATTCGCTGGGCGCGCATCCGGGATGCTGCTGGAAACTTAACTACCATCCGTTTCTCCAATATGCGCAAAGGCGTAGGACTTAAAGAGTCGCTCTTTCTTTTTCAACTTCCCGAAGGCGCTGACCTGGTCGAGTTAGGCTCGTAACTCTATGGCGGAAAAGATCAGCATCATCAGTCTCGGTTGCGCGCGGAACCTCGTGGACAGCGAAGTCATGGATGGAATCTTGAGGCAGAGTCGCTACCAGGTTGTCTCGGATCCTGCAGAGGCCGATGTCGTTCTTATTAATACCTGCAGCTTCATTGATGCCGCAAAAGAAAAATCGATCGACACTATTTTGCAAGCCGCCCGTCTGAAGGAGGAAGGCAAGCTTCAAACCCTCGTGGTTGCTGGCTGTCTTTCGCAGAGGTATTCCAAAGAGCTGATGGAGGAATTGCCAGAAGTGGACCTCTTTATAGGAACAGGTGAGGTGCCACGAATAGCCGAGATTCTGAGGGAGCATCACGAAAGCAAGAAAGGAAGATTGTACGTCGGGATTCCGAGCTACCTCTATGACCATGCCACTCCGCGGATAAGGACCACTCCGTCCCATACCGCTTTCATCAAGGTCTCCGAGGGATGCGACCATAAGTGCGCCTTTTGCATCATCCCCCAGTTGCGCGGAGCGCATCGCAGCCGCTTGATCGATTCTATAGTCAAGGAGGCGGCAACGATCGCGGGACAAGGAGTTAAGGAAGTCAATCTCATTGCCCAGGACCTTACGGCCTATGGCAGGGAGCGCAGGGATGGCACAACCCTTT
>VBLN01000035.1 GCA_005878685.1 Deltaproteobacteria bacterium
CCACTCCCGATCCGAACGCCCGGGCATTCCGGCAAGGACTAAGAGATCTCTGCTATATAGAGGAAAAACATTGTCGTCGAAATATCATTCGGCGAGCTACTGCGTCTTAAAGATTGACGTGAGCGTTGTGGGAGGTGATGCGCAACCGGCCGCCGAGAACGCAAGCAGTACGATACCCATTCTCTCTCACATCAAGTTTGGCGCGCCCCGAAGCCTATATTAATTGCGTCCATTAGTGTCCTGCTTTGTCGTACCTTGTCGTCTTGACAAGAAATTTCACTATCGCTTAAGAGAAGCGGAGGATGGAGCCCATGCGTTAACGCCATTCCGTTTAGAGACCTCCATCGACCAAATTTCCAGATGAAGCGTCGTGAAAAAGTCGTGAATCGCCTTAAATTTTTATGGGCTTTAATTTTTCTTTCTTGCTTGCCCTAAAAGAAATTTGTTTTTGAAGAGAACGGAAACTATTTGAGAAATCCAAAATAATCAAAAGCTTGCAGAACTCAGCTCAGGTTTTTGGCCCCTATGTCCTCTCTCTCCCTTCCTTCCCAAAAAGCAGGATATTTCTTGTGCCTTTTTTGAAAACCTTTTTAAAACCTTTTTTTTGCCATTTAAAGGCCACTCGACCCAGGGCGGCACTTTGCTGCCATGTAGTTTCCTGACTTAGAACCACTCCTCGTGGACATCCATGATCGACCGGGCGCCGGCCGTGATCGCCGCAAACAGACCCGACGTCTGAGGCAGGACGCGGGTCATGTAGAAATTGGCGGTTGCGAGCTTGGCCCGGTAGAAAGATTCTTTCTCGGCTGCTAGCTTCCCGACCGCGACTTTGGCTGTCCGGGCCCACATGTAGGCGAGCGCCACCAGCGCAAACATGCGCAAGTAGTCGCATGCGGCCGCGCCCGCTTCTTGTCCGTCCTTCAGGCTCTCTTGAGCAACCCAGAGGGTTGCCTGTTGCAGCCTCGCAAAAGCCTTCGCAAGAGGCAGCACAAAGGGCTGCAACTCCGCGTCGCCTGTGTTCTCGTCGATGAACTGGGACACTGGGTGAAAGAACCGCCGCAGAAGCCGCCCCGAGTCCTGTGGCAGCTTTCGGCCGACTAGATCGAGAGCCTGAAGGCCGTTCGTACCTTCGTAGATCTGAGCGATGCGCGCGTCCCGTACCAGCTGCTCCATTCCAGAATCCCTGATGTATCCGTAGCCTCCGAAGACCTGGAGCCCAAGGTTTGTGGCCTCGAAGCCGTAGTCAGTGACAAATGCCTTGATGATCGGCGTCATCAGGGCAACCAAGTCTTCGGCTTCTATGCCGCGAGCGGGATCGGGATGCTTGACGGCGACATCCATGGCCATGCCGACCCACAAGGCGAGTGCGCGTGCGCCTTGGTTGTAGGCTCGCGCGGTGAGGAGATTCTTGCGCACGTCCGGGTGGACAATGATCGGGTCGGCAGCCTTGTCCGGGAACTTCGAGCCTGACAGTGAGCGACCCTGCAGCCGCTCCCGGGCATAGGCGACCGCCGATTGATAGGCTGTCTCGGCCAGCCCCAGGCCCTGGAGGCCGATAGCAAGTCGCGCTGTGTTCATCATGGTGAACATGCAGTGCATGCCGGTGTTCGGCTTGCCGACGAGGTAGCCTTCGGCGCCCTCGAAGTTCAAGGTGCAGGTAGAGGATGCCTTGATGCCCATCTTCTGCTCAATGGAGCTGCAGCTAACCCGGTTGTGCGTGCCCAGCGTCCCATCCGGCTTGACCAGGAATTTGGGTACGATGAAGAGGCTGAGCCCCCTGGTACCAGACGGCGCGCCCGGCAGTCGCGCCAGCACCATGTGGACGATGTTCTCAGTTAGATCGTGCTCACCAGCTGAGATGAAGATCTTCGTGCCTGTGATTTTGTAGGTGCTGCCGCCCTTAGGCTCTGCTCTGGTCCGAACGAGGCCTAGATCTGTGCCGCACTGTGGCTCGGTGAGACACATCGTGGCCGACCATGTTCCGTCTACGATCCTGGGCAGGAAAAGTCGCTTCTGGTCCTCGCTTCCATGCAGAGCCAGCGCATGGGAGCCGGCATGGCTTAGGCCAGGGTAAATACCGAAGCTCAGGTTTGTGGACCAGATGAGTTCTTCGAGCACGAACTGTAGCACGTTGGGTAGTCCCTGGCCGCCGTATTGGGTGTCGCAGGCCAGGCCGGTCCAGCCGGCTTTAATGAAGTGGCGGTACGCTTCCTTGAAGCCCAGGGGTGTTCGCACGGTTCCGTCTTCGAAAGTGCAGCCCTCCGCGTCACCCGGGCCATTCAGCGGTAGCAGCTCAGTCTCACAGAACCGAGCCGCCTCATCGAGTACGGCGTCCACCACATCACGAGTCGCCTCCTCGTAGCCCGGGAGCGCCGCGATCGTGGTCTCGTAGTCCAACAGTTCGTAGAGAACGAACCGGATGTCATTGAGGGGCGCTTTATAACTTACCATCGCCTCTCTCTTAGTTCCTGAGCGGCTTGCCGGTCGCGAGCATATGCTCGATGCGCGCAAGCGTCGCCTCGGTCTTGACGAGTCGCATGAAGGCCGCCCGCTCCAGTCGCAGGACTTCATCCTCGCTGACCGGTTCGATCGGGTCGGCTTCCGGCCCGCCGGTGAGCACCTCGGCGAGAGCACCAGCCACGGCCTCGTCGTGGGCGGTCGCTTCGCTTTTGGCCCGCAGGTCGCGCAGCGCAAGACCGAGCGCCGCCTTGCCCGCCGGACCCGGCAGAGTCAGCCTAATGGGGTCCGGCGGCCGATAACCCTTGGCGAGCTCAAGCGCCCTTGTCTTGGCGTCAACGAGAAGCCGGTCCCGGTTGAAGATGATGCCGTCAGTCGGCCTTAGGAAGCCCAGCTCCTTCGCCTCGAAGGCTGACCTCGCCGTCCTTGCAAAGCCGATGGTCTCAAACAACGCGGCCACAGGAGACAGAGGCCCACGGGGGCGCCGGGGATCGACGCTAAGGCGGATGAGCATCTCCTTGCAGCCCCCCCAAGCCGGCACCAAACCGACCGCAGTCTCGACCAACCCTATGTAGCTCTCGACGTGCGCCTGCACCGCATCGCAGTGCAAAAGAAGCTCGCAGCCGCCGCCTAGGGCGAGGCCAGAGGCTGCACCCACCACTGGAAAGGCGGAGTATTTGAGCGCCTCGTAAATCTCTTGGCCCTGCATCAGCAGATCCTCAATCGTTGGCCAGGCAGCGACGTTGGCGGCGAAGAGGGCGAGACCCAGGTTGACGCCAGCCGAGAAGTGTTGCCCTTCGTTGTAGATCACCAGCGATTTGTAACCGCTTGGCACAATCTCAAGCGCCTTGCGGATCATGCTGAAGACATCGGGGTCGATCGTGTTCATCTTGGTGTGCACCTCGAGGCATACGATCCCGTCGCCGATGTCCCATAGGCTGGCTGACCCGTTCTCGGCCAACGGCTTTCCCGCGAGCTTGATGTCGGAGAGCAGGAGGACGCCGTCCTCGCGCGGTACGCCGAAATAACGGCCGCTAGCAGTGAAATGTTGCAGGCGACCGGCCTTCACTCGGTAGAATCCGCCGGCCGCCGCCGCCTTCGCGAGCAGGACGGGCACCTCCCTGCCGTCGTTCTTCAGCCGCTGGGCTAGGTAACCAGCACCTAGCCGGTCTATTAGCTCGAATGGTCCATGCATCCAGTTATAGCCGAGTTGCATTGCGCGATCGACCGCGTGCACGTCGCCAGCGATCTCGGGTACCAGCGCGGCTGCGTAAGTGAGGGTCTGCGACAGCACTGTCCACACGTAGCGCCCGCCCTTGTCGGGGTGCTTGATGAGCGCGTCAAGGCCGGCTGCCCTCCCAACCTCGAGGCTTTCGAGCACCGGCTTTGTGGTGGGGCGATAGTCGCCGCTCGTGAGGTCGATTGCCTCGTTGCCACTTTCTCTGCCGCTGGCTTTCAGGCGGTAGAAGCCGCCCTTCCCCTTGCGACCGGTATAGCCCCGCTCGATCATCCGGCTGAGCAGTGGCATGTCGCGGCGGATCGCCTGGTAGGGGTCGTTTGCGGATAGGATCTCTGCAAAACTTGCGTCGACCTTCAGCATGAGGTCGAGGCCTATTAAGTCCAAGAGGCCGAACACGCCTGTTTTGGGAACACCCATGGATAGACCCATGATGGCGTCGGCTTCCTCGACGCTGAGCCCCTCGTCAACCGCTTCCGCTACCCCGCACTGTAGCCAGAAAGCGCCGATGCGGTTGGCGATAAAACCCGGCGTATCGTTGCAAGGTACCACAGTCTTGCCGAGACACCAGTAGGCGAAGTCACGGATCACCGCAACAGCGTCGGGCCGCGTCGTAGGGCCGGCAACCAGTTCCAGCAGGCGCATGTAGCGTGGCGGGTTGAAGAAGTGCGTGATCAGAAAGTCCTGGGCGAAGCGCTCCGGCATGCCATCGACAAGCTTGGCAAGCTGCAAGGTGGAGGTGTTGGAGGAGACAACAGAGCCTGCCTTGCGGACCTTTTCGATGAGCCAGTAAAGATTGCGCTTAGTTTTGAGGTCCTCCACGATCGCCTCGATAATCCAGTCGATGTCGGCGAGGAGATCGAGATGGTCCTCGACGTTGGCTGCCGTAATCAAATGGGCGGCTTTTTTCTGCATAAAGGCCGGCGGCTCCGTCCTCAGGAGCTTTTCAAGCGCACCTTCAGCTATTGCGTTGCGGTTCTTCGCGGCCTTCGGGAGAATGTCCATGAGCACAGTGGGAACGCCAGCATTCCCTAGGTGCGCCGCGATGGCGCCGCCCATCACACCGGCACCGATGACCGCAACTTTTTTGATCTCGGTCATTCAGACGGCCTCGAGCACTGTTGCGATTCCCTGGCCGCCGCCGATGCACATCGTAGCGAGAGCGTATTTGGCAGCGTTTTTTTTGAGAAGCGAGGCCGCTTTGCCCGTGATGCGTGCGCCGGAGGCACCGAGTGGGTGGCCCAATGCCAACGCACCCCCTTCGAGGTTTAGCTTTTCAAGCGGGATACTGAGTTCTTCAACGCACGCCAATGTCTGTGCGGCGAAGGCTTCGTTCAACTCGATAATATCAATAGTGTCGAGAGTCAGACTTGCTCGCGCTAGCGCTTTACGCGTCGCGTTGACTGGCCCGATGCCCATCATCACGGGTGGACAACCAGCGACGGCAATACTTCTAATGCGAGCTAGAATTTCGAGGCCTTTACGCTTGGCGTAGTCTTCGGAACACACCAGGACAGCGGCCGCCCCATCGGTGAGGGGCGCCGAGGTTCCTGCGGTAACGGTACCCTTCTTATCGAAGGCCGGTTCTAACTTCGCGAGGGCTTCCCGGCTCGTGGTAGGGCGGATACACCCGTCTTTATCCACTGTCTCGCCCCTGTGCGCGATTGCGATAGTCTCAGAGGAAAAATTTCCCGCGGCCTCTGAGGCTGCCGCCTTGCGGTGGCTTGCGAGGGCGAAGTTATCCTGGGCTTCGCGGGGTATTTGATAGTGGCGCGCAAGGTTCTCCGCTGTGAACCCCATTGAGATGTAAGCGTCAGGATAGGATTCGTAGAGCCGGGGGTGGGGCAGTAGGTTAAAACCTGGCATTGGGACGCGTGTCATAGACTCGACACCTGCGCAGACGAACGCCTCGCCGGCCTCCATTTGAATGGCGCCCGTGGCTATATGAATGGCCTGCATGGATGATCCGCAAAAACGGTTGACCGTGGTGCCCGTCACTGAAAGCGGCAACTCAGCAAGAAATACGACGAGCCGGGCGACGTTTAGACCCTGTTCACCCTCCGGAAAGGCACATCCCAGGACCACGTCCTCGATATCGTCTGGTTTAACTCCCGTTTTCTTTACCAGGCCTTTGACCACTTGAGCCGCAAGCTCGTCCGGCCGGACCTTGGCAAGCTGGCCCTTATTTGCCGGAGTGAAAGGAGACCGAACATAGCCTGCGATAACGACGCTCTTCATTGTGAAACGCTCCTCTTCTCTATTTGGGCTGCACCGGTTGCTTTGCTGCCACGAGGCTCCGTATCCAGGCGACACCTCATGTGATCAGCCGGTCCGTTAGCCACAAGGTGTCGGCAAAGGTGGCTCGGTCGGGCCGGTCCGAAGAGGAAAGAGCCGCTAGAAACGAGAGGATCATCTCCTGGGTATCGCCGATATCCTCGTACAGGATCCCATGCCGCGTTGAGGGCACCGTAAAGAGTTTTTTTTGGCTCGTACCCAGCCTCTTGTGGATGAGTTCAGCGCCCTCGGGCCCAACGATCGGATCGTCGGTACCCTGAATGAGGGTCACCGGACACTGGACATCCGGGAGGCGCTCTTCAAGCTCATCCACCATGCGCCGCAGCTCATAAAGACTGCGGATTGGGACGTTGTGGTAGTTGATGTGGGGATGCTCCGAATCCCTCCGCCGAAACGGCACGATGCCTTCCGAAGATGAAACCCAGCGCACCAGCTGATTCGTGCCGTGCACCAGCGGCACGAAGATCATGTTGCGGTCGCGTAACTTCATGGGCACGGAGATGGCTGCAACCCCCGCGAGCCGCTCCGGACAATCAGCGGCGAGTCGGAGTGACAGCGCTCCACCGGTTGAGAACCCGACCAAGCATATGCGGCGGGCGAACGCCGACATGACCGCATAGCCTCGTCGCACTGACTCGAGCCAATCCTGCCAACTTCGCTCCCGAAGATCCCAGGGGGAGGTACCGTGACCCTTGAGCCGTACCCCGATGACTGGATAACCGAGGGCCTTCAGCTTTTCGCCGAACGGCCGGGCCTCCGCGGGCGAGGCCAGGAACCCGTGCACCAAAACTACACCCAGTTCCTTTCTCCCTTCTTCGGGCAGGAACAGGAACGGCTCACCACTTTCCGTGGCCGTCTCCTGCTCGTTGATTTCCTTATAGCGAGGTCTAGAGAAATATTGCCTGTCCCAGGCGTAAGCCCTGAGTTCGTCGTCAAAGCGCATCTCCGCCAAGGTCTGGTCATCCAGCGCGGGCGTCTCCTCAATCGCCCGTTCCACCGAACGGGTGACTCCAGAAATGGGTGCGACTTCGTTCGCATAGACTGCAACCAGGTTCTCTAGACGGATCACGTCGAACCCGTGCTCCTGGCAAAGCTTGGGGAGGAACCGGTACCGTGCATTTCCTGTCCCGAGGAGATTCATAGAGACGGTCGTGTCTATAAACTCGTCGAGCCTGCGACATTCGCCGTCGACAAGCCCACTATAGGCCTCGGGGTTTTTGAGGCCTCGATGAAGTTGAACGGAGGGTTCCTTCTGGACCCTTTTAACCGCCAGATAAAGGGTCTTGCGGAACGTGGCGTGATCGACTTCCGTTTGCCCTTTGGCCACAAACGTCAGGATGAGACGTGATGCCAGGTGACCGAGATTGACCGTCACGCCGGTGTACATCCGGCGCATGTACTCGTCCCGGATTTCCAGGGCGTTGCGTCGCGTGCGCTGTGCCGCGAGGCGCGCGCTCCAACCCGCTCCATCGTGTGTTAGTTGAAAGAGCGCATCCAGTGAATCGATCTTGCGAGCCAGATGAGCGATTAGTTTGCGCTCCCACCAGCGCCAGAATTCGGCG
>VBLN01000036.1:0-8689 GCA_005878685.1 Deltaproteobacteria bacterium
CAAGTACCCAGGCTCGACCTCCTTGAGGAATCGCAGATTGGTCATGTAGATTGAGAAAAAGAGCCCGCTCAGGATCGCCACCTCGACGCCGCCAAGGTCCGGCTGGCCGGCGCTGCCCGCAAAAATGATTCCCACTCCAAGCGTCCCTACAAGGAGCGCCATCAGATTGAGCTTGGAGATAGCCTCGTGAAACAAAACTCGGGCAAAGACAAAGACAAAAATGGGTGCCGTATACTGCAAGACGATCGCGTTGGCTGCGCTGGTAAGCTTATTGGCAGAGACAAAGAGGCTGATAGCGACCGTATAGCTGAGCACAGAAACTAGGAGGGGTAGATTGATTGTCCAACTCTTTCTCTTGATCCACAGAACGAAGAAGAGAGACGCGAAAAGGCTGCGGTAAAAAACAATCGTCAGCGGATGAAGCTCCAGGGACTTAATGAAAACTCCCGCTAGACTCCATAGGACCGCTGTGACGAGGATCAGGAGTCTGCCGCTGTTCACGCCAGGATTCGCCGCATAGCTCTTTTCCTCGATTGACATTTTGACCGCACCTGCCTTAGAAATTTCTTTATCATGCCGGCTCTGAAAAAAGAATTTGTTTTCGACATGGTCCTTATCCCCGAGGGAGCCTTTCTCATGGGAAGCGATGATGGAATGGATAATGAGAGGCCGGTGCATCGAGTATGGGTGGACAGCTTTATGATGGGAACATTTCCCGTGACTAACAGAGAGTACGAAATCTTTGTCCAGGACGGAGGCGGTCGTCGGTGTCGGTTGGTACGATGCGGCAGCTTACTGCAACTGGTTAAGCGAGCGTACTGGAAAACAATTCCGTCTCCCGACAGAAGCGGAATGGGAGCGTGCGGCTCGCGGCGGGCAAGAAAGTCAGAAATATCCTTGGGGCAATGAGCCGCCTTGGGAGCGAGCTTATCCCGGCTATGACCTCGAGACGGGCGGCCCCGACCGGGTCGGCCTGAACGAGCCGAACGGCTTTGGCCTCTACGATATGAGTGAAGGTGTTCACGAGTGGTGCGCCGACTTTTATGATCCGAACTATTATCAAACATCCCCGGAAAGAAATCCGGTGGGTCCACCGTTCGGGGTCAGAAAGGTCTCGCGCGGTGGCTCCTGGCGTCACCGAATCAAATTCAGCCGCTGCGCGGCGCGAAGCTCCCTGAACCCTGCCTTCAAGTATGCGGATTATGGTTTTCGCGTGGCGATGACCTTGAGACTGCCTTAATCGGAAACGGCGAAAGCCCGAGGCGTTCGAATGTCAGGAGGAACCCTTGGGGTCGGCGTCGGAAACCACCGAGACTTTTACGGCTGCAGTTACGTCAGAGGTCAGTCGCACCGGCACCTCATAGTCTCCCAGCAGTTTAATCGGCTCACCGAGATCGATCCGGCGACGCTCGACCTCAAACCCTTTCGCCTTCAGCGCCTTCTCGATATCGATATTGGTCACCGAGCCGAAGAGTTTACCCTCTTCTCCGGTTTTGACAGGTATCATGAGAGAAACTTGAGACAGCTTTTCTGCCAAGGTTTGGGCCTGTTTTAAGACCCGCTCCTTCTGTGACGCGACCACCCGCTTCTGATGCTCAAAGCTGTTTAGATTTTTCTTGTTGGCGATGAGGACCAGCCGGCGTGGCAGCAGGTAGTTGCGCGCATAGCCGTCTCGAACTCGCACCACCTCCCCCATCTTGCCCAGGTTCGGAATATCCTCTTTTAAAATCACTTCCATAATCTCCTCCGTCAGGACGCCCCTCCGGGATTCAAGTCCTTCTTCTTCAAGCGGCGAAAATCTCCCCAGAGATCGAACAGGCCGAGGGCTACCACAAAAAGCGTGAAAACCTGCTCGAAGAAAATAAGCACATAGGCCAAGCTGCGCAAGAAATGAGGAACATTTTTGTGATGAAAGTAATAGGCCACGATCGCCAGACCCTGAAAAAAATAAAAAACCACGCTCACCAGGAAAAGATTTAGAGCCGAGATCTTCCATGCCTCCCAACCGGCGGGAAGAAAGAGCGAGAGACCGGACAGGATAAAGCACCAAACAAGAGGTTCAGGCGCTTTCCATTCTCTCAAATCGCCCGCGGAGACAATCACAGAACGCTGATCAGGAAAGCGCCGATAGAGCATGACCAGGTTCAGCAGCGTGACGATCGCAAAGCCAGCGAAGAGGAGAGCGGGCATGATCCTCACGACCATTTCGGTGATTCGAGGCGCCTGCTCCCTCAGCAGCTCTGTGACTTCTCCGGAAAAACCCAGTTTCTCATAGGTCTTAAGCGAAAGCTCGATATTCTCCCTCAACATTGTGTCGAGGTCCCGCCACAAACTCGAAAGGGAGCCAAAACTGTAAAGTAAGATTCCCGAGACGGCGACGAACATCCCCCCAGACGCGGTCGCCACGACGTACTCTACGGGCCACCCGCGTCCGAGGGAAAAGAAAAGCAGGAGAACCATCAGCGCCACAAGGGAATAACCCCATTGCAACTCTTCGCCGCCGAACAGCATGAACAGAACGACTGCGAGCGCAAGCAGCCCCATGGCGCGCCCTTTGCCGTTCTTGATACCGAACCCCAGGATAGGCTGAGGGGCGAGCGCTATAAGCAAAAACCCCGCTAGCGGCAGTGCCATTCCGGAAAGAAAAAGCAACAGGCTACTGGCCAAGGCCAAAGCAAAACTTCTAAAGAGACCTAATCGACTCATGGGGAATGGCTACGGGCAGCGGCGCTTCAATCCCTGGCTGTTGTAAAGGGCAGGAGAGCTATATTGCGCGCTCTCTTGACCGCAGCGGTGAGCAGCCGCTGGTGGCGCGCACAATTTCCGGAGATGCGACTCGGAGTGATCTTTCCTCTCTCGCTGACAAACTGGCCCACAACCTTCATGTCTTTGTAATCAATCTTAAGCTCCTTGTCCGCACAAAACCGACACACCTTGCGGCGGATCATGAACCGCCTTCGACCCGGACCGCGCTCGTCTTCTGTCGGCTCGCCGCGGTTCATTCTTGGAGCTGGAGTTCTGTATGCCATGGGTCTAATCACACCTCATCCCTTTAGGGTTACGACTCAGGTTCCCCATCAGGATAACCTTGTTGTACTCCACCATCGGACGCTTCTTGTGTGACCGCTGGAAGAACAGCCTGCGGGCTACGCGTTCGATTTCGCCACACCCTCCTCTGTTTTTTTGCTAGTTGTTTCAGCCTGTTTTGGCTGCAATGCCGGCTTCCCAGTTTCATCCAAACGGACAGTCAGGTAACGGAGCACCTCGTCCATCAACTTCATATTCCGTTCTAGCTCATCAACCGCGCGGCCCGTGGCGCAATATTGAAGGAGGACGTAGTAGCCTTTGGCCTGCTTTTGGATCCGGTAGGCGAGGTCCCGCAGCCCCCACTCCTCGACCTGAGAAACCGTTCCACCTTGTCCATCGATAATCGCCTTGAACCTGTCGATGAACTCTTTCGCTCGGCCTCCCAGATCAGGATGGATGATAAAAAGGGTCTCGTACGGCGTCACAGTTGTTTTTTCTCTCTTTCAGTCAAGTTCTTTTGTGCTTACCACAACAACTCATGCATTACAATTATAGCTCCACACGTCTTAAAAAAGGTAGGGCACGGACAAAACCCAAGATCCGACGCGTCTGGAAACGATCACGATTCTCCCCCCTCTAATCTGGCACGATTAAATATCTCCATGGCGCGATGCGGTCCCTTCTCAAGCAAAGTCTCGACCGCCTCTGCAGCCCTAGAAACTATATCCGGGAGGAGAATTGCCTCCTCCGGTGAGAAGGGCTCAAGGACGTAATCCGTCGGATCTATTTCTTGGGGAGGCCGCCCAACACCCACGCGAACTCGGATGAAGTTCTGATCCCCCAAAGCCTCCAGAATGGAAATGACCCCTTGATGCCCTGCCGCTCCACCCTTCTGCCGGATGCGAATTCGCCCAAAGGGCAAATCTAGCTCATCGTAGATAACAATGAGGTCTTTAACTTCAACTCCGAGGTCGCTGCACAAGCGTCGAGCAGCGTCCCCGCTATGGTTCATGTAGGTTTGAGGCTTGACCAGCAGGACTTTCTCACCATCCGTTTGCCAGTCGCCGACGAGGGAGTGATATTTTCTCCGCCGGACGACGACCCGGTTCTCCGAGGCGAGCCGATCCACAACCATAAAACCAACGTTGTGCCTCGTCTGCTCATACTTGTTCCCCGGATTCCCCAGACCTAAAACGACCTTCACGCAGGATTCCCGAAAGGCATGAGGAGAAACCCGTTAAGTTTCTGAGCCTTCCTCCTTTTTCTTCTCTTCCGGAGCAGCCGCAGGAACCTCGGCTCCCTCGACCACCGCCTCAGGAACAACCTCAGCAGGAGCCGGAGCCTCCTCCACAGTTGGAGGCACGACGGTCACAAGAGTGAGATTGGTCTCGTAGGTAGCGGCGACCCCTTCTGGCATCTGAAGCTCCGCCACATGGAGAGAATGGCCGATGTCCAGAGGGGTGACATCGACATTGAAAAACTCTGGAATTTCCATCGGCAAACATTCCACCTCGATCTCGCGCACGACCGGCTGGAGAATCCCGCCGCGGACCACTCCCGCCGCCTTGCCGACGAAATGGAGTGGAACCTTCGCCCGGATCTTCGCGGCAAGATCGACCTCATAGAAATCCGCATGGAGGATCTCCCCGGTAATCGGATGAAATTGCATCTCCTTGACGAGAGCCACTTTGTTGGCAAGCAGAGCGGACTCTGACTTGATGCGAATCAAATGCGAACCTTCGAGATCGGCAACTCGGCTTAAAAACTCCTTCTTGTTGATCTCCAACGGGACAGGATCGGTCTTCGGGCCATAAAAGATTCCTGGCAATTTTCCCTCGCGGCGGAGCTTCGGGGCCTTCTTGTGACTTCCAGAGTTACGCGGCTCGACTTGAATCTCGACGGTTTCCAAAGAAATTCACCTCCAGTGTTGAATCTCGAATATTCCCGCTTAAACGAAAAGAGAACTGATGGACTGCTCTTCGTGCGTGCGGCGGACCGCCTCGCCAATCAGATGGGCCACGGAGAGGACTTTGATCTTTTTGCACTTGTCTACCTCGGGCCTAAGAGGAATCGTGTTGGTTACGATGAGCTCCTCCAAAGGGGAATCGGCGATTTTTTGAATCGCCGGCCCTGAGAGTACCGCGTGGGTACAGCAACTTAGGATCTTCCTCGCCCCCTCCCTCTTCAGCGCCTCTGCGGCCATGGTTAGAGTCCCCGCTGTATCGACCATGTCGTCTAGCAGGACGGCCGTTTGTCCCTTGACTTGACCGATAATATTCATCTCCGCCACGACGTTGGGGCCGACTCTCCGTTTATCAATAATCGCTAGCGAAGCGTCCAGACGGGTGGCAAAGTCTCTTGCCCGTTCCACCCCTCCTGCATCGGGAGAGACGATAGTGACCTCGTTGTGGTTCAATTGCTTCTTCAGATGTTGAAGGAGCACCGGCGTCGCGTAAAGATTGTCCACGGGTATATCGAAAAAACCCTGGATCTGGCCGGAATGGAGATCCATGGTGAGAATGCGGGAAGCCCCCGCAGTCGTGATCAGGTCAGCCACTAGCTTCGCGCTGATAGGGACCCGCGGAACCACCTTGCGGTCCTGCCGCGCATAGCCGTAGTAGGGGATGACCGCGGTAATCCTTTTCGCCGAGGCGCGTTTGAAGGCATCTAACATGACGAGCAATTCCATGAGGTTATCATTGCCCGGAGCGCAGGTGGATTGAAGAACAAATACATCCCCACCGCGCACGTTTTCCTTGATCTCGACCTTGCTCTCCCCGTCGCTGAAGGTTTCCACAGTCGCCCTTCCCAAAGAGACGTGGAGATATTCGCAGACCTCACGCGCCAGCGGGAGATTGGAATTCCCGGCAAAGATTTTCAGTTCTTCTCGCTGACTCATCTATCGTTTCAATTGCGCAAAAAAAAGAAAAAAAACCTGCGGGCTATCCCATCAACGCGACCTTTTCGCAAAAGCTGGCTGGGCGGGAAGGATTCGAACCTTCGATACCGGATCCAAAGTCCGGGGCCTTACCGCTTGGCGACCGCCCAACCCCGAACCCCCACCGCCAGAAGCTCCTCCAGCCTCTTAGAACAGCAACTCATTCTCCTCCTAGCGCCCTCTGACCCTCTCTTTCAGCAAGCACCCTCTGATACTCCGCAACAATCCTTCCCTCGATCATCCTGCGGGCTTCATTATTGATGGGATGGGCGATATCTTTGTAGGTTCCGTCTCTTCGCTTCTTGCTGGGCATGGAGACAAACAGCCTGCTCGGGCCCTGAATGATCTTGAGGTCCCTAATGACGAAACAGCGATCGAACGTTATCGTCACATAAGCCCTGAGTTTCTCTTCGTCGACAGGAAAGACCCTAACCTCGGTGACCTCCATAGGCACCTCCTCTGCGCTAGGCGCTCTGAGGCGCTAAGCGGTCTGTCGCATAGGCTTCAACTCAAGTCAGCGAGCGCACGAAAAAAGTCTCGAACCCCTTGTCCTTACGCAGGCGATCGAAAGCTTTCCTCGCGCTCTGTCGCTGCAAAAAAATCCCGAAAACGGATGAGCCGCTTCCCGACATCAGGGCCGCGGCTGCGCCCTCTCGAACCAGCCTTTCCTTAAGCAAACCGACCTCAGGGTAACGGCCAAGAGTCACTCTTTCTAACTCATTGACCAGAACCCGTTGGATGCTCTCAAAGTCCCGCAGAGAAAAATTAATGCTAGTATCTTCAATAACTTTTGTCAACTTAAGATTTGCATACACCCAGCGTGTGGAGACCGAAAATCCGGGATAGAGTATAACCATCCAGAGCCGAGGGAGGGAACGGAGAGGCTTTAGCCGTTCTCCTATTCCGCGAGCCCTAGCCGGACGTCCATCGATGAAGAAGGGGACATCGGCGCCCAAGGAAGCCGCAAGCGAGAGCAGTTCTTCTCGACGACAGCTCAATCGGAGCAGCCGGTTGAGACCTTTGAGTGTCGCCGCGGCATCGCTGCTCCCTCCGCCAAGTCCTCCACCAACCGGAATCCTCTTCCGTATATGGACATGAATGGGTGTAGTGACTTTCTTCTCTCTGAGCAATAGCGACGCGGCCCGGTAGGCGAGATTTTTTTCTCCGGACGGAACCACAGGATGATCGCATGTTACAGTCAGTTTAGCCTTCTTTGCTCTTTTTCCCTTCGGCTTTGTGATCTCAATTTCATCATAGAGACTGACCGGCACGATCACGGTGTCAATAAGATGATACCCATCCTTCCTCTGGCCCAACACGCGAAGGCCGAGATTCACCTTTGCAGGCGCTCGAATCCTCACGATTCTTTAGGTAACATAGGGCTATAGAAATTGGCAATCTTCTCCTGAGAAATCAAAAATGGAACAGTTCCTCTCTGTTGCGTGGGAGGCCGCCGAGGAAGCGGGCGCGCTGATTCGGGAAACCTGGCAGCAGTCGAAACAAATCCAATATAAGTCGGCCATTGACCTCGTCACATCGGCGGACCGTGAAGCCGAAGAACGTATCGTCCGTGTCCTACAGAAGCGCTTCCCTGATCATTCGATACTCGCTGAAGAAGAGACAAACATTGCGGGGTCTCAAAACATCTATCGCTGGATCATCGATCCGTTGGATGGAACAACCAACTTTGCTCACGCTTATCCTCACTTCAGTGTCTCTATCGCCCTCGAACGCGAGGGAGAAATGATCCTAGGCTTAGTCTATGACCCGGTGCACGGAGAAGTGTTCAAGGCGGCCAAAGGGTGTGGAGCCTTTCTCAACGAGAAGTCGGTTCGAACCTCGAGAGTCAAAGAACTGGACAAGGCGTTGTTGGCGACGGGTTTCCCTTATGACCGAAGAGAGAGGGCTGCCTTCTATCTATCTTTTTTTAGCGCCTTCATGGTCCGGTCTCAGGGAATCCGGCGCAACGGCTCAGCCGCTCTCGACCTCTGCTACCTTGCGTGCGGCCGCATAGATGGTTTCTGGGAATTTAAACTTCATCCCTGGGACACGGCGGCAGCAAGTATCATCGTTCGAGAGGCGGGAGGAACCCTCACCGATTTTTCCGGCAGTCCCTTCTCAATATGGGGCGAGGAAACCCTGGGATCCAACGGGATCATCCATGGCGAGATGCTTCGCGCCATGACGGAGGCCAGGGAACATTGACTCCCCCATAGTCGAATGATAGAAAAACCGCGGCGCCCGTAGTGAAAAGGATATCACGAGGGTCTCCGGAACCCTAAGTCCGAGTTCGATTCTCGGCGGGCGCACCATGTTGACTTGATCTCTGATTCTCGCCTCCATCAGCAGCCCGTCGATTACCCATGCGCCCATCATGTGCCTGCGTTTTTATTGTGAGGCCAAGGTGACAGGAATTTTCACGGTTTGACGAATTTGTCACGGACCTGCCGGCGCGGGCGCCTTCTACAGGTCGAAATCTCCTGTAAAAACAATCTAGTCCTGCTTCTCGGTCCTCCTCGGCACTGGCATAACTTTTGCGTAACTCCTTTGATTCTATTACTTTTTTTACACTCCGATGGTCCAAACCAAGACAACATCGTTTACACACCAACCACCCGTCGACACCTTAACTGATCCTCCCAGTCGTCGGCTATTCTACAATCACTTGCAGCAGGCGGTTGTTGCCGTAGGGTCTCACAACAAATCCCTTGCTCTACTCATTAT
>VBLN01000036.1:8745-9795 GCA_005878685.1 Deltaproteobacteria bacterium
GGGTGGCGACGAGTTCGCGGTGCTACTGCAAGCCTCAGCAGACAGCCGGGCCATCATGGTCGCGCGCGATATTCTCAAAGTGTTAGAAGAACCCTTCGTCTTGGAGGGCTTAAAATTGGACATCCAGGCGAGCATCGGAATCGTCTTTTTTCCCGATCATGGCTCCAATGCCGACACTCTTATCCAACGCGCTGACGTTGCGATGTACGCTGCCAAAGCCTCCAGAAATGGCTACACCATCTACACTCCTGATCAAGATCAGAGTAACCCTGGCCGTCTCGTGCTCATGGGGGACTTGCGCCGCGCTATAGTGGACGATCAGTTATTCCTGCTCTATCAACCCAAGATAGATCTGCAAACCGGACAGGTCACCGGAGTGGAAGCCTTGGCTCGCTGGAGGCACCCGCAATTAGGGACCATCCTTCCGGATCAGTTTATCCCACTGGCCGAACGAACCGGCTTGATCATGCCTCTCACCCTGTGGGTCCTCCACGAAGCGCTCCGGCAATCTCGCAGGTGGCATGAGGCCGGCATCGAACTCAATGTCTCAGCCAACATATCGATGTTGAACCTGCAATCTCGAGCATTGCCTGACCAGGTCGCAGGACTTCTTAAGTCCTGCGAGGTGCCGCCAAGCTCTTTTGGATTGGAGATTACTGAAAGCACCATTATGGCGGATCCCATGCGTACAATGGAGATTGTTAAGCGTATGAGCGACATGGGGCTGCAGTTTTCCATCGACGACTTCGGCACAGGGTATTCATCGCTGGCCTATCTCAGCAAACTGCCGATCGACGAACTCAAGATCGACAAGTCTTTTGTCATCAATATGACGACACAAAAAGAAGACATCGTCATCGTGCGTTCTACTATAGACCTCGCACACAATTTAGGGCTCAAGATCGTCGCTGAAGGAGTAGAGAACGAAGCCACCAAAGAGAAATTGACGCTGCTCGGCTACGACGCAGCGCAAGGATTTCATCTGAGCCGCCCTATCTCAGCTGACGACATAACCAAGCGACTCAACAACCCGCCTCCAGACGGCCTAGA
>VBLN01000036.1:9811-13539 GCA_005878685.1 Deltaproteobacteria bacterium
AGCCCTAAGGTGACCTTAAAATTTGCCTTTTCTACTTAGGCGGAACCAGCTACCTACAATCGGCCTGAAAGAGTTTCTACTCACCACATGTGACGCCTGTTTCCTCGTCAACGACTGCCTAGGCCCATCCTGAAACTCAAGCCTTTGGCCTCGGACAGAAGTATTCCACTCATACCTTTCCGCGAATGAAAATCGTGATAATCTTAGATAGGATCAGCCAACGATGGCCATCGCCCATTTACCCCCTCTTATCTCCGTTCTGACGGAGACGGACTTCTATCCCCATCATCCCTCTCAGGTGGAGCTAAGACAGACACATATCTCCTACGTATTCCTAGCCGGAGAGTATGTCTATAAGGTCAAGAAGCCAGTCCGATTTGCCTTTCTTGATTACTCCACGCTGGAGAAGCGCTTTCACTTTTGCCAGGAGGAGGTGCGCCTTAACAGGCGTCTTGCGCCCAAAATATATCTGGGAGTTGTTCCAGTTTACCGCAGCGGAGAGCGTTTTGTGCTTGGAGATGGTCCTCTGCTCCCAGACAATTCGACACTGGCAGAGCACGCAGTCAAGATGCGCCGACTCCCGGAGGATCGGATGCTCAACCGTCTCCTAGTTGAACGAACGGTGACTAAAGACGATATCCGCGCGATTGTCAAGAAACTGGTCTCCTTTCATCTCTCGGCGGCTACGGAGCGGGCCTCCATCTATGGCGCACCGGAGGCTATCCGCCGACAGGTGACCGACAACTTTGAGGAGACCCGGCAGTTCATCGGCCAAACCATCAGCGAGAAACTGTTTAACCGCATCCGGCAGGATAGTCTCGGCTTTCTGAGGCAGCATGGGGAACTTTTCAAAGCGAGAGTTCAAGAGGATAGAGTGAGGGAAGGACATGGTGATCTCCGCGCGGAGAGTATTTGCCTGACCGACGAGATCACCGTCTTTGATTGCATCGAATTCGACGAGAGACTCCGTTACTGCGATGTCGCCTCGGAGATCGCCTTTCTGGCCATGGATCTCGACTTCCTCGATGCCTCTGATTTCTCTGAGCACCTGACAGCAGAATATACGACGACAGCACAAGATGAAGCGCTTCCTTTACTACTACCTTTTTATAAGTGCTACCGGGCTTACGTACGCGGGAAGGTGGAGAGCCTAAAGGGACAAGAACAGGAAGTACCCCAGTTGGAGCGGGAGAGGGCCTTGGCCCGCGCCCAGCGCTATTTTCGCCTTGCGTATCGTTATTTCCGCGGCCCACGGAAGGCCGCGATGCTGATTATATGCGGCCTGGTCGCAACAGGGAAGTCAACCGTTGCGCGAATGCTGGGCGACCTAACCGGTTTTCAGGTTCTCAGTTCCGATGTGGTTCGTAAAGGGCTTGCCCGTGTTTCACCAACCGAGCGCGCCGCGGAGGGATACCGCAAGGGGATTTACAGTGATCCCTTTACTCGGCTGACCTACGAGACGCTGCTGGAAAAGGCGGAGAGGCGCTTAGAAGCAGGAAAGGGTGTAATCGTCGACGCCACCTTTAGCGACATGGAACATCGCCGCCTTTTTCTCAGCCTGGCCGCACATATGGGAGCCCCAATATTTTTTATCGAGTGTCGAGCTCAGGAAGAGGAGATTTTTCGTCGTTTAAAAGAGCGGGAGCAGAGGGTTGACGAGATCTCTGATGCGACGTGGCAAATCTATCTGCGTCAGCGCGATGAATTCGCGCCACTGACGGAAATCCCGGATCGCATTCACTTAACAGTTAACACCGAAACCAACCCGCGAGATGCTATCGAAAAGCTGGTAGAGTCCCTCTAGTTGACTTCCCCAATCTGCTTGCACCAGCCACCGATGACACCTCATACGTGGAGCGCGCGCCCGGCCAATGCGAGCGCAACTGTACTCTTAGTATATCGACCGCTCTTTCAAAGTCTTCTCAATGGCACCCTTCAACTCCGGGAAAGTAAAAGGCTTGGCGATGCAATCGTCAAAGCCGCAGGCCAAACATCTCTCTCGAGCTTCGGGCACGCTGAAGCCCGTTATTGCGAGCATCGGGGTAGCTTGGGTCTTTGGATTGCTCCGGATCTCGCTAGCCGCTTGGAATCCATCCAACTCAGGCATCATGAGATCCATAATGATCAGGTCCGCACTTTTAGATGTAGCCATCTCCAGGGCCTCTCGACCATTTTTGGCCACAATCACATCATAGTTGAGAGCCTTTAGCTCTATCTGCATTATTTCGTTTAGGACCGAATTATCTTCCGCTAGAAGGACTCGTCGCTTCACAATCTCTCCTCGTTTGGGAACTGTGGGACCTTTCTACTTATTCAAGCAGTTCTCCCTGGCCTTCAGGGCCTGAGTGCTCGCGTACCGGCTGTCAACCACAACTTGAGAGTTGATACGCGTCTTTCAGATCTTCTGTTAGATTCGGCGGTCTTGCCCCAGATCCGGGAGGTTTTTCTCCGAGATGTCTCCGATCCTGTCGCAGATCCTCTTGGCCTCTGTGGATGTCCGCAATTTTACCACAAACCCTTCCTCGGTTGAATTATTTTTTTTCAGAACAAGCAGCAATGCTCAGACCACAATAAAATCTTAGTAGAATTAGACGCTTGTCGAACATCTGGAAATGATAGGACCGAGTAAAAACGTAAGGGATAGGAAAAAATTGCGCGCTGCAATGAAGCGCTAGCTCGACGTTCTGTCTCACGGATGCTTAGAGAACTTTCCTCGATTATTTATAGCTCAACTCTTTCCATAATCTCTTTCCTAAATTGTCTAATAGAGTGTATGCAAAAACCTGCATCTACACTTCAATATGTGCAGGATGGTTTGCAGGCTCGCGTGTCCGGAGAATCGCAGGATCGCATGTAACTATTGATTTAAAAACGGGACTCAATTCTGGCATGTAATTTGTTTGTCGTCACTACGGCGTCACATTTTACTCTGACCTTATTCCGAGCATCGCGTGAAACCCGTCAGATTTACTACTGTTGGCACAACTGGACTTATACTGCTTTGCTTTACAGTGCTCGCGGCCGCCCAAGCCAAGAATACGAAAGCCACAACCGGTTTCACCCACCCCTCACGGCCCACCTCATCACAGAAGCTGTCGGAGAAGCGAAAGGAACTCATCGAGAAAATGAAGGCCTCCAGGGAAGGCCTGGAAAATCTCCTTGGGGTCTACGAGAAACAGTTGGACAACCAATCCGCCGCTTATGAGGTTAAGAAGGGATTGTACAAAACCGATTTCATCTCCAAAGCGGAACTTGTGGAGAGTGAGCGCGCCCTGACAAACACCCGGCTTAAGGTTCAGCAAGTCCGGCAGTGGATCGCGGAGGACGATACCGCGCTCTCACTATCAGAGATAGCCGCGGAGAAGGAGCTGGAGCGGCTCCCCAACTTACCCTTAGGGGGCTACGACGAAACGACGACTCTCATCCGCTACAACGGTGCCGCGAGGTGGTCGCTTGCCTATGCAGCAAGGATCAAAAAGTTCTTCCTGGGGCGGTTTGGTCATCCGTTGCCTGTTAGCGCTATGGGCCAGTCCCTAACTCATGACCGCATGGGATTTGATCATCGACATGCCATGGACGTCGCGGTACGCCCAGACAGCAAGGAAGGTCTGGGGCTCATGGCATACTTGCGCAAGGCGCGCATCCCTTTTCTAGCTTTTCGGAGCAAGGTGCCGGGCGTGGCCACTGGGGCGCATATTCACATAGGCAGGCCGTCGCCCAGACTCATG
>VBLN01000036.1:13574-14296 GCA_005878685.1 Deltaproteobacteria bacterium
CATCTGGGCTCGAGACATCTTTTCACGACTAGATTCATGGTGGTCGCAGCAGGACTCGAACCTGCGACCTCTTGCATGTGAGGCAAGCGCTCTAACCAACTGAGCTATGCGACCACCTAGGAGAATCTTCTAACATCTTGGCAGGTGGGCTTCAAGGGAAGGGAAAAATCTCAGGGCAGCACTTTGATCTCTAGAATGTCGTTCCATTCCTTTTGCTGTTCATACAGCGCTTCAATCTTCATCCCGACCTTGAAGTGCGAGCGGTCGGGTATGCCCTCGATATCCGTCGGCCCGGCGGCCCTGAGCGCGAGCGTCTGCCCCGCATCGGTTGCAATGGTGAGATACCTTCCTTCCTCCCGAACTTGAGTGATCGTTCCCTTGACAGTTTTCTCGATCGAGGGGGTGATCTCCGGCCCCTCGCCTTTCAGCTCGCGGTAGATCGCCGCCGCCATCACAGGAAGATGAGCGGTACGGTCCCAGTCCTTATACTCGTTCATGTGAAAGTCTTTTCTGATGGCTTCCAGCGCGATCCCCTTGTCCATCATGGCGCGTACCCGTTGGCGCGCGATGGCAAGATAGTCGACCATCGCCTGGAGATCTTTGGTGTCGCCGACAGGGCCATGCGCAGGGACAACAATCTTCGGCTTCAACGGAATGATCGCCTCCAATTGCTTCAACATTCCCCAGGTCGTCCCGTGGCTATAGTCGGGACGGATATCCGG
>VBLN01000036.1:14400-14779 GCA_005878685.1 Deltaproteobacteria bacterium
TCCGGTCCGTGAAACTCATCACGGCGTCGGTTGGATGGAATTCTTTGAGCGCCTCGGTGCGCTCTGGAAAACGCTTACGCCAGGCCTTGATCAGATGCGGCTTCCACTGTTTCCAGTCTTTCGCCACTCTCTCATGCGCGATGACGGCGGCCGGCGGCGAGAAAAGAGGGGTGCCGCCGATGTGATCGCCGTGGTTCTGTGTGATGACGATGTAGCGAATAGGCTGCTTGGTGACGGCTTGAATATTCTTGAGGATATTGCGCGTCTCGGGCTGATTGTTACCGGTGTCGATTAAGACCACGCCTTGCGACGTAATCACGACGAGGGCGTTGGCATCATTCACTTTGCCTATATAGACGTAAACGTCGTCGGCGAGCTT
>VBLN01000462.1 GCA_005878685.1 Deltaproteobacteria bacterium
TACTACCGTGAAGGAAAGTTTCCGGAAGCCGGGAAAGAGTCTTATCGCGCCGGGCTCTTCGGGCAGAAGGTAAAATGAAATCTCATAGACGAGCAATGAAGAGCCTCGTGCCAAGTGAGCGAATCGAGAATCGCATCTATTTCTTGCGGGGTCAGAAAGTAATGTTCAGTACGCACTTGGCCGAACTTTACGAGGTGGAGCCGCGAGCCCTGGTCCAGGCTGTCAAACGAGAACTATCGAGAGGTTCCCTCCGGATTTCATGTTTCAGTTGAATAGGGCAGAGTTTAAAGACTTGAAATCACAAATTGTGACTTCAAGTTGGGGCGGTCTCCGCCGGGCCGCTCCGTACGCTTTCACAGAGCAGGGGGTCGCGATGTTATCGGGGGTTTTGAATAGCAAGCGGCCGGTGCAGGTCAACATAGAGATCGGAGCACCTCTTTCAGCGTGGCGCGCTCGCCGGACGGCGAATAAGTGCGCTTTTATTTCTTCCTAGCCTGATATATCATTCGTAATATGGCAAAACGGATTCAGCAACCTAAAACCCCTGTCTATCCGCTCATGAGCCCGAAAGAGCGACTTGCTATATGGGAGAAGGCCCGTGGCCTATGGAAACATCGAACTCTCGACCCCGCCAGGGAATTAAAGAGAATGCGCCAGGGATGGACAAGAAAGTCTTTTCGTCCTGATTAACCGGCCTGGTGTACACCCTCGATACCAACGCGATCCTCTATTATCTCAAGGACGATCCCAACACTGTTTCTTCCCTGAGGAATATCTTTGCCCAAGACGTGCCCCTGTATGTGTCGGCCATAACCGAGCTGGAGCTTTTTGCGTTTTCAAACCTGAGCGCAACAGAAGAGGCGCTCATCGAAGACCTATTAGGAACTGTCGCAGTAATTTCGGTCGACTCTCATATCGCACGCCTCGCTGCCTTCATTAGGAGACAATACCAGCTCAAGGTCCCAGATAGCGTAATCGCCGCTACTGCCCTGTTTACCGGCAGCACTTTGCTCACACGCAACACGCATGACTTTCGACGGATTCTGAATCTCAACCTACTCAAGGTTTGAATATCGCGTTGCGACAAGCCTTCGTCCTTGGGAGCTTCAGTTCAGTTTTTCTTCTGGACAATCTTGGCAGAGTGACGCCGTCCGCTTCTCCCTGTTCGTTCTTCCTGGTGTATTAGGGGCGTAACATTTTGGGTCGACTGTCGTCTAAGGGGTGAAGGAGGTGTCTTATGAGAGGACTCAAGGCCATGGTTTGGGGTAGCTTGGTCGCTGGCTCTCTATTGGCACTTGATGATGCGGCCTTTGCTGGAGAACGGTGGCATTTTCCGCGGAGAAGCCCTCGGGCGTCAGGAGCAGAGATTAGGCATGACCGCCAAGAGGTTACATAGGGATTATAGGGAGCTGGCAAGAGATCGGCAGGAGCTCCGCAGGGATATCCGCAGAGGGGCCGGCAGGGGGGAGATTGCTCGGGACAGAGCGGAGATACGTCAGGATTTGCGGGAGATCACCGGAGATAGAAGGGAACTGAGAGAAGATCTCGCTGAGCTGCACCGAGACCTCGGAGCATTTGAGCATCACGGTTTTCGGGGCCGGCCAAATTTTAGTCGCTGGGGCGGTTGGAACAGGGGCAATGGGCAGCGCAATGACTGGCGGTATGGTTCTGGCTGGAAAAACGAGCACGACCGGGAGTGGGGACGGGAGTAGATTTAGCTCCTGAACCCACCCTCTATTTTTTTAGCCGCTCGGCTGCCGCTGCTGAAGCCTCCCTTACCGCAGGCAGCGGGCAGAAGCCTTGCGACTCAACGGCAAAGACCGGGTTGAACTTGCTGCGAAAGTTCTCCAGCGCAATAATAGCGGCCAGTTCCACCAGCTCCTCGTCTGTGAAATGATTCTTCAAGCGCTTGAAAAATCGCTCTGATACACGCTTTCCCGTGTAGGTCATACGCTCCGCCAGCTCGAGCGTCAGCCGCTCGCGCGTAGAAAAAAGCGGGCTCTTCCGGTAATCTCCCAACGCGGCCGCCACCTTGTCACCCGACGCTCCGTTTTGCATCCCACTGGATGCGTTGATGTCAATTCAGTACGGACAGCCGTTGATGCTTGCGGTCTTCATGCAGACGAGGTGTTTTAGCTGAGGGTCGATCAGCCCCGAGGCCATAATGCCGTCGGCGAGAGCCTGGACACCGTTCTGGATCGTCGGCCTGAGCCCGTAGATGGGCGCCGTATTGAGCACAGCGCCATAATTCTGCTCTTGCTTCTGAAAAACAGCTCGCACCTCATCCGGCGCTTCCTCTTTTGTTACTCCTTTTATCCTCGCCATATTTCTTGCTCCCCCGTTCATAAACATTCAGCTATATTCTGTTGATCTTCGCTCCAACTCGCAAGGGCTGAACTAGTCCTGATTGTTTATGGTGGGCTCTTCGCTAAAAAGTCTGGTTATTTCCTCGGGGAGCGCGCCTTCGGCTGCGAACCGTTATGGCAAAAACCATATGCAACGTTGTTCAATCATCGCGCCAAGACGTCAAGATCGCAAAGTTCGGTGAATAAAACCCGAAATTCCAAGCTCGAAATCCGAAACAAACCAAAAAAACTTAAATCCCAATTACGAAATCCGAAACGGACTTGTTTGGAATTTTGTATTTTTAATCATTTTCGAATTGTTTCGAATTTAGGATTTCGAGCTTCTAAGTTTTTTCTATCATTTGACGCGTAGATCCCCCGCTTTGCTTAGCACCACACTCTTTGCAACAGGGCCTCGTGCATGTTGAAGAAGGGGCAGTCGCCAACTATTATAGCCGACAAAAAAGGCAAGGAGAGTGCTGGCGGAAATGAAGAAATATGATTACGACCTTTTCACGATAGGGGCTGGGTCGGGTGGAGTGCGAGCCAGCCGTGTCTCGGCCTTGTACGGCGCTAAGGTAGCGATCGCGGAGGAGCAAAAACTTGGAGGTACCTGTGTCAACGTCGGCTGCATTCCGAAAAAGCTCCTCGTGTACGCCGCCCACTTCAGCGAGGATTTTGAGGAC
>VBLN01000463.1:0-1141 GCA_005878685.1 Deltaproteobacteria bacterium
CGACTTCAGCCGGCTCAAAGAGGAGATCCGAGCCGCGGAAGAGGCCGGTGCCGACTGGCTCCACGTCGATGTCATGGACGGCCACTATGTTCCCAACATCACCATCGGGCCGGTAGTGGTCGAATGGGTCCGCAAAGCGACTCGTCTTCCTCTGGATGTCCACTTGATGATTACCGATCCAGACAAGTATGGGCCAGAATTCATCAAGGCAGGAGCGGACTGGGTTTCCATTCACCCCGAAACCTGCAAGGACCCCGGCGCCAGCCTGGCAAGAATCCGCGAGTTGGGCGCGAGGGCATCGGTTGCGGTCAATCCCGACGTGCCCCTGGAACAAGTTGAAGGGCTGTTGCCTCATGCAGACATGTTTCTGATGATGACGGTCTTTCCCGGTTTTGCCGGACAGGCGTTCATTGAAAGCGTTCTTCCCAAGATCACACAGCTAAAAAAACGCATCCAGCAAAAAAAACTTCCCGTGATCGTCGAGGCGGATGGAGGAATCAACGCCGATAACATAGGCCGCGTGGTCGAAGCAGGGGCCGAGGTCATCGTTTCGGGCTCCGGTATTTTTAAAACTCCAGACTACGCTGCAACGATCCGGAAGATGAGAGCAGCGTCGGAGAAAGCGTGAGGGGTGCTGGTTCCGTTTCCCGCCTTAGTGTGTTAGCTTTTATTTTGTCGGGGCGTGGCTCAGCTTGGTAGAGCGCACGGTTCGGGACCGTGAAGTCGGTGGTTCAAATCCACTCGCCCCGACCACTTCTTCCTTTCCCAAAACTTTAAAAACAGGGTTTGCATTTTCAGGTCCTGCAAGGCCGGCGAAAACCAATTTGCTCGGAACTAAGCGGCTTGAAAAGACGGCGCCATCCCTGGGAAGGGGCGGCTCATTAATGATAAACTGATCTTCTAAATGGATGATATAGAGCGACACTACGAAATCCTTGGCCTTAAACCTGGCGCTTCACTAGACAAGGTGAAAGAGGCGTTTCGAGATTTGGTTAAGGTATGGCATCCGGATCGCTTCGCGCACGACCCCCGAGTTCAAAAGAAGGCCGAGGAAAAACTGAAAGAAATTAACCTGGCCTATCAAAAGTTAGAATCCTTTCTTTCGAGCCATCAAGCCCAGCAAGCCGACGAATCTTATCAA
>VBLN01000463.1:1224-3253 GCA_005878685.1 Deltaproteobacteria bacterium
GCCAGCCCCTCGACCCACCACAGAACAGAGGAAACAGGAAATCGCCTATCGAGTGAATAATGCGTTGATCAAGTTCGAACCCAAGCTCCGTGCTGTATTGCAAATAGTCGGTATCAAGCTTCCTCCCCTCACCGTGCAGGGCCGCATCAAAGCGCTGTTGCTTCTTCTCGGCGCGATTTATTTCTTCGTCACGGCAATTTATCTGCTTGTTACCCTTTGAGCCGGTGGTGCCGCCTTGACGCAGAAAGAACCTTGTGCAATAGAATCCTCGCGTGTAGCCTTCCAAGAGCTCAGATAGCTTTTTCATCGGAGGAGACGTTCATGGCCCGAGTCACAGGAAGTGAGCTCATCTGCAGAGCGCTTAAGCTTGAAGACATAACCAATATCTTCGCCCTGGCCGGCGACCACATCCTACCGGTGCTGGACGCGATGGCGGATCAGGACTTCCGCATCATCGATACGCGTCACGAGCAGGCGGCGGTCCACATGGCGGACGGTTGGGGGCGAATCACCGAGCAGCCGGGTGTTTGCATGTACACCACGCCAGGTTTTGCCAACGCGATCCCCGGTCTGACCAACGCCATGCACAGCGAAAGCCCGGTCATTTCCATCGCCGGCTGCGCCGACCTGCATGACTTGGGGCGGGGCGCCCAGCAGGAGATCGATCAGGTACACATGGCCGCGCCGGTGACCAAAGGCTCGTTCCTGGTCCATGACATCCGAAGAATCCCTGAATTCATCGGCCGCGCGATGCGTCTGGCTTTCAGCGGCCGCCGCGGGCCGGTTCACTTAACGATCCCGATAGATCTCCAGGAGCAAAGCGTAGACGAAGATGAGGTTGTGCTCTACAGGCCGGATGAATACCGCTCCAAAAGAGCCATACTGGCCGACCCGGAGGCCGTGCGCCGGGCTGTCGCTGTCCTGCGCCAGGCACAAAGGCCTCTGATTATCGCCGGCAGCGCCGCGGGATATACCCTTTCCGGCGAGGCTCTACAGCGCTTCATCGAAACGACCCGCTTGCCGGTGCTGACGGAAGAGCAGTCTCGGGGCTTGATTTCTGACGACCACCCCTACGCCTTCGGCTTTTTCGAGCGCGGCTTGAATCGAGCCGCCGCCAAAGCTCGCGACGCCGACGTGGTCGTACTTTTGGGCCGCAAGCAGGACTTCACCATTGGCTTCTGCCGCCCGCCCAATGTTGCGGCCGATGCCAAGATCATTCAGATCGACCCTTCCGCTTTGGAGATTGGCCGCAATCGAGGAGTCGCCGTAGGCATGGTCGGCGATGTCAGCAGTGTCCTGGATCAGATGACCAGAGAGGCTGCTAATTTTACCTTGAAAGATTTTCCATGGGTCGAAGAACTGCGCGCCGCGCGTGCCAGCCAGGTTGCATGGGCCGAAGGCCTGGCTCGCCCGGAGACTCCGATGCACGCCATGTTCGTTCATAAAACGCTGAAATCCATGCTGCGCCCCGACGACTGCTTGGTGTTCGATGGCGGAGACTTCTGCCACTTTGGGCGCTCTTTCCTACCCGCGTTACAGCCCAAGCGTTGGTTCTACATTTCCAGTCTGGGGATGCTAGGCTCTTCGCTGCCTACAGCTCTCGCCGCCAAGGTGGCCTATCCCAATTCTCGGGTGATCATGCTCACGGGCGACGGAGCTTTCGGTTTCAACGCAATGGAGTTCGATACCGCGGTGCGGCACAAGCTCAATATCGTAGCGATACTAGGCAACGACTCGGCTTGGGGCATCGACCGGCAAATCCAGCTCGGTCTCTATGGCCGCCCTGTCGTCACCGAGCTGCTGCAGACACGCTACGAGCAACTGGTGCAAGGCCTGGGCGGCTACGGCGAGTTTGTGACTGGTCCCGAGGATCTGGAGCACGCGCTGCAGCGCGCTTTTGCTTCGGAACGGCCGGCGCTGCTGAACGTGGTCGTGAAACGGGCGATCAGCCCCCGAGCCGAAGCTGCTATCGCCCGGCGCAAAGCCGCCGCCCACAAGTAAGGCGCCCCGCGAAACTCTGTCTGAACAA
>VBLN01000460.1 GCA_005878685.1 Deltaproteobacteria bacterium
TCTCCGATTCGAGCCAGCTCCTTTTCGGCCATCTCCGGGTAGGCGTCATAATCCAGGGCGATGACGCGCCGGCCTTCGTTGTTGTTTCTGGTCATTCCGATGAAAGTCACGATCGCTCCGGCCTCGGGCTCGGTTACGAAAGTGACCAGCTCTTGAAGATTGAGCGGTTCGTGAGTGACGCGAAACATGGTCTATCCTCCGCTCACGGGCGGGACGAACACGACCTCGTCCCGCTCCTTAAGTACGTGATCGCCGGGAACATAGTCCCGGTTGACCGCGTAGAGAAGCCGCGCTTGCCCTGAAGCGAGCTTTGGGTAATCCTCTTGCAGCGTTTCCCAGAGCTCCCGGACCGTGCATCCTTGTTTGATCTCTTTGACGACTTCACCTGTTCCGGCGCGCTCACGCAAGATAGCAAAGAATTTGACCTTGACTTTCATTTCCCTTGGAGTTGAGAGACCATGTGACCCAACTCGGGCAGGACCAGTCGACGCATCGCCAGATCGACAGCGCCTCTAGAGCCGGGAAGCGAAATCAAAATTTTCCCCTTTGCGGAGCCAGCAACCGCGCGGCTCATGATCGCCGCGGAGCCGATCTCCTGGTAACTCAAAAAGCGAAAGAGCTCTCCGAAGCCGTCCAACCGTTTTTCCAACAGGCCGCTCACCACCTCAAAGGTCCCGTCCCGCGGGGCGATGCCGGTCCCGCCGTTGAGGATCACTGCGTCTACGTCGCCTCTTTCAAGCACATCCTGAAGCAGCGACTTGATTTGGCTCGGCTCGTCTTTGACGATTCGATAACTTATGAGTCGTTGTTTCTCTTCGGCCAGCAATGCCTTGATCAGTTGGCCACTCTGGTCCGTCGATTCGTCCCGGGTGTCGCTGATCGTCACGACAAAACAGCCTAGGCTCTTTTTCGCTTTTTCTTTATGCTCGTGGACCGACATCTCGCTTTGATCTTCCTGCCCGCCGCAGAAAACTATAACAACAGCACCGGTCGAATTCAAACCATGAAACCTAGCACCGAAGCGGCGGCTTGAATGTATTTTGTGGGACTGATTAGCCGACAGGCTTGTGTGTGTCGGACCTACTAGTTCAGGTATTTCGCCAGAAACTGCTCCATGGCCTCGTAGAACGCGAAACGGTTCTCCTCGTTGCTAAAGCCGTGCCCCTCATTTTCTTTCACGATATAGGGCACGTCGATGCCGCGCTGCTTTAGCGCGGCCACGATTTGATTCGATTCGTTGATGTTCACCCGCGGATCCTTGGCGCCTTGGGCAATGAGCAGCGGGGCGCGAATCTGGTCCGCATGGAACACGGGGGAAGTCGCCTCCAGTTGTGCCTTGTCTTTCTCGGGGTCGCCTACCATCTCGTAGAACATGTCCAGATAGGGTTTCCAGTAGGGTGGTATGGTCTTCATGAAGGTGAAGAGGTTGGAGAGGCCTACGTAGTCCACGCCGCAGGCGTATAGCTCGGGCGAGAAAGCCAGCGCCGCCAGGGTGGCATAGCCGCCATAACTGCCACCGTAGATGCAGACCTTCTTGGGATCGGCGATGCCCTGTCGGACTAGGTACTGAACGCTGTCGCTGATGTCGTCGTTCATCTTCAGGCCCCACTGCTTGAACGACGCCTCCCAGAACCGCCGGCCGTAGCCGGTGGAGCCGCGAAAGTTCATCTGCAGGACGGCGTAGCCTCGGTTGGCTAAGAAACACGTTACGGGACCACGGGCCGCCGTGGGGATTCACGACCACCGGCAGGTTCTTCGCCTCCTTGCCTTTGGGTAAGGTCAGATAGCCGTGGATGGTCAGCCCGTCGCGCGACTCGTAGGTAATGGGTTTCATCTCCGCCATCTCGCTTTCAGGTAGCCAGGGGGTGAGGTCGGTGAGTTTGGTGAGCTTGTCGCCTCTCTTCTCGTAAAGATAGCGCGAGCCCTGAGTGCGGTCGTTGTGAGCGGCGACAATGAAAATATCCTCGGCCCGGTTGCTGTTTTGCAAAATGATTTCATAGCCTGGCAGTTTCTTCTCCAGCGCCTGGTAAACTGCGGCGGTTTCCTTGTCGAGCACTTTGCGCTCGGGTTTCGAGGTAGTGTAGCCAATCTCCGTCAGCACTTTGCGCTTTCGGGAGTAGTCCATACCCGCCACGTCCACTTCCGGGTGCTGGAAGATCACCTTGCGTTCTTTGCCGGTGGCGGGGTCCATCTCTACAACTGCAGCCTTGTCGCGACCGATGTTCGAGATCGCATAGAGGTGTTTGTTGTCGAAGGTGAAGAACAGTGGGTTGACCTGCTCCTTGAAGTTGGTGGTAAGCACGGACCTAAAGGGCTCCTTTTCGGTGGCGCGGTAGAGCAGGCTGGTATTCACTCCGTCGCTCGTGATGGCGACGCGGATATTACCCTTATGGTCCGTCTGCCATGCTGTGATGTTGCCCGGGTTTTCCGCTACCAGGGTGAGTTGAGCCGTGAAAGTATTGAGTCGGTAGGCGTCGAACACTTCCTTGTTTCGCTTGTTGAGACCCACGATCACATCGGTCGGGTGGTCGCGCAGGTCGTCGATCACCTGGGCGCGCACGCCCTCGAAGGGGGTGAGGTCCTTCAAATTGCCGCCGTTCCGGTCAACCGCAACAAGATGGAAGTTCTCGTCGCCGCCGAAGTCCTTGACGTAGAGGATGCGGTTGTTGCCTTTCCAGAATAAGTTGGAGATGTCGCGTGCGGTCTCGCCGGTAATCCGCTTCACTGCGGTGGATCCGCGGCGCTGGACGTGAATATTCATGCGGCTTTCGTACGGCTGCATAAAAGCGATGTACTTGCCGTCCGGGGAGAGGCGAAAATAGCCCTTCTGGACATTGCGGAAAAAGTCCCGCATGGGGATGGATTTGGTTGTTGCCGCCAACGCGACCATCGGCAGCGCGGAGAGTAGAAAGACCAGCCAAACGATCAAGAAATTCCCTTCGAGAGTCATTTGCCAAGAATTCGAGAACCGCCTCCGCAGCGGTGTGCCAATCCGCGTTCGAAAGTCTCGCACCTAAGGAACTTTAACAGCCGCATAGGTTGAATTCAAATCTGGCGTCGTGAGCCTGACGCACCGCAGCCCGGGCCGATTGCAAGACAGAGCCGAGCAAAATATGATAATGGCGTGGCATCAGCTCAGACTCCCTTTTCCCTCTACGTTCACATCCCGTACTGTGTCAGCAAGTGCCCTTACTGTGACTTCAACTCGCATGTTGTTTCTAAGATTCCAGAGAAAGAATACACCGAGGCGCTGCTCAAAGAGTTGGACTTTTATGCTCTCGCGGGGGACTGGCGCAGCCGGAGTTTAAAAAGTGTTTTCTTCGGTGGTGGAACGCCGTCAACCTTCAGGCCGCTGAGCATAGGGAAGGTTTTGGAAAAGGCGGCCTCTCTGTTTTCCTTCGCGCAGGATATTGAGATCACTTTAGAGGCCAATCCGGGAACCGTCGATAGCGGAAACTTTTCCGGCTACCGCTCCTGCGGAGTCAACCGAATCAGCATCGGTGCTCAGTCT
>VBLN01000461.1:0-1913 GCA_005878685.1 Deltaproteobacteria bacterium
CCGAACTTCAGCCTCCCCATAGGACTGACTGCGGTAGGACTCAATGTTCTGTTCGAAGTTCGCTATTAGCTCCGCGATTTGCGGGGGGACTTCAGGCATGGTTGCCAGTTTAACTGAGGCGTAGCTTTTCAGGCAAGGAAGAATTTATAAGCGGGGAGCGGGCTTAAAAGGCTTCTGGATCACGGGCGCCCGGGGAAAGCGGTCGCTGCAGCTCTTAACGAGGGCTATCGTCACGGCCACTGAGAGCACAATGGAGCCCAGGGTAAGGATCGGGATTAAGAAAGCCCTCCGCCGTTGTCGCCGTCTCTCTGCTGAAGCCCTCTTCGGAGTCGCGTCGTCCATAAATTTTTACGTCAGATGGCGTCCCAGGATTCTGCTCCCGAGCCAAAAGACCAGCCCGTCAAAGACCAGCAGCACCACGACTATTCGAAGGAGAAGCCCGATGTCCCAGCCAGAGAGGATCAAAGCCCGCATGCCATTGACGGCATACGTCATAGGGTTGACTTGGGCCAGGAGCCGCATCCAACCGGGCAGGGAATCGAGCGGCACGAAAGCACTGGAGAGAAAGGTCAGTGGGAGGGATGTGATCCCAAGAATGGCAAAGAAATCGCCGTGGCCATGCACAACAAAGGCCAAGATGAGCGAGATCACGGTTACCCCGAAGCCGAGCAACAAGCTGATGAGCAACAAAGTGAAGACGCCGCCAATGCCGGTAGCGATATGAATGCCAAACAGAAGACCTAGAGCCAGGATAATCAAGCACTGAAGGATAGTATTGAGATTCACGGCAAGAAAGCGGCTGATGAGAATCGAGGCACGCGAAATTGGCGCGGTCATGAGCCGCAGGAGAAAGCCATTTTCTTTGTCGAATAGTAGAGGAATCCCTCCGGCCATGCTGTTACCGAAGGCGGTGAGGGCGAGAATCCCAGGCAAGAGATAGGCGCGATAATCCCCGCCGGTGGAGTCTCGAGCCAGAGCCTGGAAGGCGCCCCCCATAAAGATCAGCAGGATGACGGGGTTGACCAGATTAAAGGCCATGCTGAACGGCTCGCGCCACAGGTGGATCAGCCAGCGCAAGAGTTGCCCTTTGGTCTCTTGCACGAACTCACTCATGGGTTTCGTCCTCCTCAATGAAAGAATGGCCGGTGTGGTGGAGGAAGACTTCATCGAGACCCGGACGGCTATAGGTAACGGCGCGAAGGGGGATGGCGAGATTAGCGGCCGACTGAAGGATCTGCGGCAGGGCGACCTCATTGCTCTCGACATAGACCTTGAGGCGGGCGCCGTCTTTCGTGGTTCCTTTGACGATCTTTAACCGGGAAAGGGCTTTCTCGAGCGCTGCCAATGTGGTTCCATGATCTTCGTTAGAACTCGCAATCTCAACCGATACGAGATCTCTCTTCAGTTGGCTTCTGAGCGCCGCCGGAGTCCCCATGACGGCGATTCGGCCTCTGTCGATGATAGCGACTTCGTCGCACAGGCGCTCAGCCTCATCCATATAGTTGGTGCAGAGGAAAACCGTGGTTCCCTGCTGCTTGAGTTTCTGGATATAGTTCCACACGTCGCGGCGCACCTGAACGTCCAAGCCGAGGGAAGGCTCATCCAGGAGGATCAGCGGCGGCTGGTGGATCAGGCCGCAGGCGAGATCGAGTTTTTTTTTCATCCCGCCGGAAAATTGCCTCACCCGCCGATCTTCCTGTCCGGCCAGGCCGACTAGAGTCAACAGTTCACGAGTCCTTGCTTCTTGGATCGCCGGAGAGAGGTGATAGAGATCGGCATAATAGCGCATGTGCTCGCGGGCGGTGAGGTAGGGATCGACGGTCAATTCTTGCGGGACGTAGCCGATCAGACGGCGCACGCTGACCGGATCCCGCAGAACATCGATGCCGCTCACTTTAACTTCTCCCTCGTCG
>VBLN01000461.1:1997-5612 GCA_005878685.1 Deltaproteobacteria bacterium
ACAGAGACTCCGTCGAGGGCGGTAGTGGGACCGTAGGACTTTCGTAGGTTGTGGATACGAACAATGGGAATAGACATGGCAGAAAAAATATATTACGAGCCCTCATGGATGTCCAACGGTTGCTGCTCGCGGTGAAAAAAAACTCTTGTCAACCAGGGCAATTTCGATTACAACCAGCACGATAGTGGTCCTCGGGCATCCAGTGATGATGAACGTCAATGGCGAGACTTCATGGGCAGCGATTTTTCTACCATCGTACTGCTCAAAGACTCCGTAACCATCATTCGCAAAGCAAAGACCACCGCCCAGGTAAAAAAGAAGATCTTAGGGGAGAATGCCCGCAGACTCTTTTGAGTAGTATGGAGGTGGGCCATGAAAGTGTGCAAACAGCTTTCGGTCTTTATGGAAAATAAGCCAGGAACGCTGGCCCTGGTGAGCGGCGCGCTTGCGGCTCGTAAGATCAACATCCTCGCCTTTTCTATTTCGGATGCCGTGGACCACGGAGTGGTCCGAATGGTGGTGAGCAATGCCATGCAGGCCGCGCATCTCCTGGGGGAGGGCGGGATGATGGTGGTGGAGTCGGATGTGCTCGCCCTCGATCTGCCCAACAAACCGGGAGCTCTAGCTCGCTTGGCCCACAGGTTGTCTAAAGCCCGAGTCAACATCGAGTACGCGGGCAAGGCTCAAGTCATTCTTAAGGTGGATAACGCGCCGCGCGCCCGCAGACTTTTGCAAAAGGGGTAAAGATGGCCGCGTCCGAACCGGTCCAGAAAAAAGAAGAAAACTGGTGGGAGATCTGCCCCGTTTGCGGCTCTAAGCTCGTCAATCATAGGTGCCGCTTGGTTTGCACCAACTCTCAATGTCACTATTTTCAGAGCTGCAGCGAATTTGACACGTGATGGGTCAAGCTTTAGTTCCTAGTTGAAGCTGAGCATTGGCTCATACTTTCCGGATATGTCTAAGACCGCTGGCATCGTCATCATTGGCAACGAGGTTCTCTCGGGAAAGACCCAGGATACGAATTCCCATTTTCTTTGCCGCGAGCTCCGCGAACTTGGGGTTGAGGTGCACCGGATCTCCGTTATTCCCGATGAGATCGAGCTGATCGGGAAAGAAGTCGCCGCGTTCTCGCGAGCATTCGATTACGTCTTTACCACCGGCGGTGTCGGCCCCACCCACGATGACGTTACCATGGCGGGGATCTTCGCACGGGTTTGGGCTTAACGTCATCCGCCATCCAGATTTGGAGCGGCGACTGCTCGAACGGCACGGTGCCAACCTCAACGAGGCGCGATTGCGCATGGCTGAAGTTCCTGAGGGAGCGGAGCTTGTAGGCGAGGGCGCGCTCTATGCGCCCGCAGTGAAACTCAGAAATATTTACATCTTCCCCGGGATTCCCAAGGTCCTGCAGGATCGTTTCCAAGCGATCAGGGAACGTTTCCGGGACGCTCCATTTTTTCTAAAGGTCGTCTATTCCAAGGAAGGCGAGGGGGTGATCGCGTCGATCCTCAACGAACTGCTAACGAACTTTCCCGAGCTTCTCCTGGGCTCTTATCCCGTGCTCGACAATCCAGAGTATCGAGTGAAGCTCACGTTAGAATCGAAAGATCTAAGCTATCTCAATCAGGCCTTTGAGAAACTTCTCGGCACGCTTCCTCCAGGAGCCATCCACCGCATCGAGGGAAACTAGCGGATGGCGGAAAAGCAAAGCTGGGGAAAGCTACTAACTTACAAACAAGCTTCTTTGCCGCCGTTTCCCGGACTGCTCGCCGCTCTAGGGCCGGGCGTGATTTTCCTTGCGCTCGCCCAAGGAAGCAGCGAATTGATTTGGTGGCCCTACATCATAGCGAAATACGGCCTCACATTTCTCTTTCTTCTCATTCCGGCCTGTCTCCTTCAGTTCCCCGTCGTTTACGAGATCGGGCGCTACACCATGCTGACGGGGGAAAGCGTCTTTCAGGGCTTCATACGTCTAAACCGGATTCTGGCGGTTCTGCTTTGGATTCTTATGACTCTTTCCTTTCTCTGGTTCGAGGCCTTTGCCGCGGCCGGCGGCACCTCTCTTGCGGCTTTGACCGATATTCCCTCCGGCTGGAGTCCAAGAGGCCAGACGCTCTTTTGGGCCTACGTTTCCATGCTGATTTTTTTCGCCGCCATCATTCTCAGCAACGTCGTCTATCGCTTGGTGGAAGGTTTCATCTGGGTCGTGTCTGTTCTAACCTTAGTCGGACTTCTCTGGGCGAGCGCCCATCCAGATGTCCTCAAGGCTCTGCCGTCCTTCCTTAAAGGATTGTTCATTCCTCAATGGCCTATGCCCAGACCTTGGGATTCGAGCGATGCGACGACGCTGTTAACGGCTATCACCTTCGCAGGCTTAGGCGGTTTCTGGACCCTCTTCTACTCTTATTGGACGCGCGACAAGGGGGTCGGGATGGCGGCGCACTACATGGGGCGCATCACGGGGCCGGTTACGGGGAAACCCGAGACCATCCCAGACGCCGGCTTCACGCCGAGCGATGATGCAGGGTTGGCTCAGCTGCCGAAATGGAAGCGCTTCATGGTCTGGGATATAGGGATCGGGATCGGCGGCAATCTCTTAACGACTCTGATGACCTGCCTCTTGGCCTATGCGCTGCTCTTTCCCAAAGGACTGCTGCCGCAGCACTATGAGCTGGCAGTGGTCCAGAGCCGCTTCTTCGAGGTGAGCTGGGGTTGGATCGGCAGGGTTCTCTTTCTTGTGGTGGCTGCAGCTTTTCTCTCTGACACTTGGCTGGCGACCGTAGACGCGGTCAGTCGCATTCACACGGACTGCGTCTATGCTTTTTTTCCCGCGGCGCGAAAGATTCCTGTCCGCTCCTGGTATCTGATCTTTCTCTTTATCCTTACAGCCATCACCTCGGTCACCGTCTTATTGCATGAGCCCGGGCCTCTGATCCTTCTCTCCGCGGTGATCGGCTTCATCGGAACGGTCATCTATTCCGTCGCCCTCATCTTTCTCAACCATGTTTATCTGCCGCGCCATCTTCCTGCGGGCGCCCGCCCGCGGGCGCCCGCCCTGGAAAGCTCAATCTGATCTTTCTTCTAGTCTCTTGCCTGGCCTATGGAATCCTCGCCGTCGTCGGACCTATCTAGTGACGGCTCATGTAATGGTATTTAGAAGAGCCCTTCTTTAAAGCCGATCTCCCAGCCGAGAAATAGTCCGAAGGCCGCGCTCGCCAATCCCGCCACTAACCGCATCCAACCGTTTAGAAGGGTGAATCTCTGCGTCGTGAGGACGAAAGGAAGACCGATCAAGCTGCTTAACGCGAGCATCCCGCCTACAGAGCCGAAGCCGAAGATCAAGATGTAGGCCAGCCCTGCGAGAGGAGACGGAATCGTCGTCAAGATCAGCAGCATCAACGCTGCGCTTCCTGCCAGGCCATGGATCATGCCGACAAAGAAAGGCTTGCGCATCGACTTGAAGGGATGAGGGTGCGTATGGCTCTCTTCTCGTTCCCCGTGGAAATGGAAGTGGGTATGGGTCTCGGGATTATGGGCGTGGGCGTGCAGGTGGAGGTTCTCGGCTCGGAAAGAACGCCACAAGATATTGCCCCCAAGGACAACCAACATCAGAGC
>VBLN01000008.1 GCA_005878685.1 Deltaproteobacteria bacterium
CTTCAGATTATTAAAGATGATGTTCGGCCAGCGTCCCTTGGGGGAAGCGCCGACGATCGCCACGGAGCGCGCCCGAAGCAGAGGTTCTGCTGACCGAAGATTCTCTATGGAGCTTTTCTCACTCATATCTCTTTTCTCCTATGCTGTCGCGTCAAAGCCTCGGCCTGATCCTCCTGAGGCGGACCCGCCTCGGGCGGGGGCTAATCCGTCCTTTGGCGTAGCCGAATTCCTCTTACAGGAAAACTGCTGACTAGATTTCAATCTGCGGCTGAACGCCGTGAATCGCGGAAAACAGAGACTATCGAATAATGCTCCGTCAAGTCAACCCGCCCTGGTGGTAAGCTGCGGCAGACCGAAAAAAAACGAGGAGAGCCTCTCTCTCAACGCCTCAACAGAGCCGGAGATTGCAGATATCAGGTTTGCAATTGAAAAGTCCCACCAGCAATCGCAAGAGGATTGGGCGACCGCCTCCAAGGCGATGTTTCTACATTTTTGAACAGAGAGCCACCGCGGCTTACACCATAAGCTATTGAATAGACGGGCAAACTGAGCATGCAATCTTGGTCGGTTGCACGGCCCATGAATTGCATATATGCTCCGCGGTTGTTTTTATGTGTACTTCTCGAACTCTCTTTTATCTATTGCTCTTATTTGTAGCTTGGTTTTTCTCCGGCTGCGCCGGCCCGTTACGGCCTCCATTGCGAACGGTCGCCGCACAAGAGACGGGACAGCGGGAGAAGCAGCCGCTTACGATCTCGGCCAAACCGGATGCGATGCCGACGCCCGACACAGCCAAGATCCGTTCTCTTCTTGACGAGTATGCGCGCGAAGAAGATTCTTTCATCCTCTACCCTTTGGCTCAGACGGAGAACAAAGAAGAGGAGAAACCCCTAGAGAAAAAAGAGCCGCCAGAAGATGTGACCCCGAAGGCCGAAGAGTCTCCCACAACCCTTCAGGACGCGCCTGGTCCAAAGGCGGATGATCGCCTGCTCGATCTGTGGCAGAAAGACCTCGATCAGGCGATGGCGCAGCCGCCGGGGAGGCGCAAGATCCAATTTTCTATTCCGGTAGTAGAAAACGATCGTGTGCTCTACTTCGTTAAGTTTTTCTGCCACAAGAAAAGAGACTTCTTCGAACGTTCCTTGGCGCGTTCCGGCAAATACATCCCCATGATGGCGACCGTTCTGCAGGAGGAGGGTCTGCCCGAGGATCTGGTTTATCTCTCCTTGATCGAGAGCGGATTCTCTACTCAGGCGGTCTCCAAGGCCAAAGCCGTCGGGCCCTGGCAGTTCATTCGCAGCACGGGACTCCGATACGGACTCAAGATCAACGGATGGCTGGACGAGCGCCGAGATCCGCTAAAGTCAACGCGCGCGGCAGCGGCCTATCTCAAGGACCTCCACGAGCAGTTTGGCCAATGGTTCCTAGCCGCGGCGGCCTATAACGCCGGCGAGAGAAAAGTGGAAAAAGCGATGAATCGCTCCAACGCCGACAATTTCTGGGACATTAGCGGAAAGAGGAGCTATCTGAAGCAGGAAACGCGCAATTACGTTCCGAAGTTCATCGCAGCCAGCCTTATCGCCAGCGCGCCCGAGAAGTTCGGCTTTGTAGACGTCGTTTATCAAACCCCCGTGGAGTACGACGAGGTAACGCTTGAAACTTCCTTGAGGCTGGAGACAGTAGCGCGATTGGCAGGGACCACGGTTAAAACTATTAAGGAATTGAACCCCGCTCTGCTCCGCAACATCACGCCTCCTCACGAGAATGGCTACGTGGTCAGGCTGCCTTCGGGAAGAGGCGAGCTTTTTACTCAATCCTACGAGCAGCTTCCCGAATCGGCCAAAATCAAAGTCATCACCTACAAAGTTAAAAAGGGAGAGACGTTGCTAAGCATCGCCAAACGGTACGGCCAAAAAACAACCGACCTGATGGAACTGAACAACCTAAAAACCAGAAAGCTCCAGCCCGGTCAGGAACTCATCGTCGTTTCGAATGGAGTGAAAAAGACGAGGTAGGAAAGCCTCGTTATCTTCTTTTTTCGACAGGCACGTAGTCCCGCGTATCCGCGCCCTTGTAGATCTGTCTCGGACGGGCGAGCTTCTGGTCAGGATCGAGCAGCATCTCTTCCCACTGCGCAACCCAACCGGAAGTGCGAGGGATCGCAAACAGCACAGGAAACATGTCTAAAGGAAATCCGATTGATTGATAAATCAAGCCGGAGTAAAAATCGACATTCGGATAAAGCTTTCGCTTGATGAAATAGTCATCTTCCAAAGCGATTCGCTCCAACTCTAGGGCGATATCCAAAAGCGAGTTCCGCCCCTTCACCTCAAAAACTTTGTCAGCGATCTCCTTAATAATTTTGGCTCGGGGGTCATAATTTTTATAAACGCGATGGCCGAAGCCCATGAGCCTCCCCTGTCCCGACTTCACCCTCTTGATGAAGTCGGGAACCTTATCCTTGGAGCCGATCTCCATCAGCATCTTGAGCACCGCTTCGTTGGCCCCGCCATGAAGCGGCCCGTAAAGGGCCGCGGCGGCGGCGGCTACTGCCGAATAAGGATCCACATGCGAGCTCCCCACGCTGCGCATGGCATTGGTGCTGCAGTTCTGTTCGTGATCCGCATGAAGGATGAACAGAATGTCTAGGGCCTTCTCTAACACCGGGTGCGGCTTATATTTGAGCTCGGTCATCTTGAACAACATGTTCAGGAAATTGCCGGTGTAACTGAGGTCGTTATCCGGATAGGCATTGGGCATTCCAATGCTGTGCCGATAGGCGAACCCGGCTAAAGTGGGCATCTTGCTTATAAGTCTGTAGATTTGTCTCTGTCGCGACTCGGCGTTGAAGATATCTTTGGCATCCGTGTAAAACGTGGATAAGGCCGCAACAGCGCTTACGAGCATCCCCATGGGGTGGGCATCGTGGTGAAAACCGTCAATGAACTTCTTGATGTTCTCGTGGAGGATGGAGTGGTGAGTGATATTATAGGTCCAATCTCCCAATTGTGACTTGGTGGGAAGCTCTCCGTAGAGAATCAGATAGGCAGTCTCTAAGTAGGTCCCCTTCTCGGCCAACTGCTCGATGGGATATCCGCGGTAGCGTAGAATCCCTCTATCTCCATCAACATAGGTGATCTTGCTCTGACAGGAGGCGGTGTTCATGAAGCCCGGGTCATAGCTCACTAGGCCAAGAAGATCATCTTCCGACACTCTAATTTGGCGAAGATCCGTGGCATTGATCGCTCCGTCATGGATCACAACGTCGTATTTCCTCCCCGTTCGGTTATCAATCACTGTCAGCGTGTCTGAAGCCATGGTCAGTTCCCTTCACCTACAGATGTGAGGCCACCCCTATCCCTTTTAGACCATCCTCGCATGGCGGTCAACCGCGTCACGTCGCGTCGGGAGTTAAAGGGGAGTTAAAGTCCACTTCATCTTCCATGCTTTTTCCACGCGAGAAAAACAGACAATCGCTGCCGGGCGAAAATCCACGACAACACGTTCGGGATCTCCTGAGATCAAGAGAGAAGCCAAACGGCCGATATGTGGCAAATGGCCCACTAGCATCAAAGGCTCATCGGCCAACTCCAATTCCATTTTCGCGATCACCGGGTCATCGTTAGGCGATAGTCCCTGGACCTGCCGGACTCCCAAACGAGGGAATAGAGACTCGGCCAGAATTTCCGCCGTCTGCTTTGCTCTGAGCTTGTCGGAATGGAGGACCTCGGAGACCCGGACGCCTCTTGCCACGGTGGCGCGGGCGACACTTTCTACCTCTCTTCGCCCCAGCTCACTTAGAGGACGCTTCGGGTCTTCCTGCTCAGCTTTGGCTTCTCCGTGCCGGACAAGATAAAAATCCATAAAAACAGGAACTGAACAGGATTTTGAAAACCCCTGTTCCCAAGGTTGCAAAATGCCATTGATCATATAGTATGCGGTGCCGCAATTTGCAAATTTTATACGGACGAGACCCTATTCACGGTGATCGAATTTCAGCACGTAAACAAGTGGTACGGCTCGCTTCATGTCCTAAGAGATATCCAATTAAAGATCGAACGGGGAGAAGTCGTCGTGGTTTGCGGACCCAGCGGCAGCGGGAAAAGCACCCTTATTCGTTGCATCAATCGGCTCGAGCCGATCCAATCCGGAGAGATCTTGGTCGACGGCCGCCAACTGTCAGACCCTCGTCTGGATCTGAGAGCCCTCAGAACGGAGATCGGCTTCGTCTTCCAGCAATTCAATCTCTACCCCCACATGACGGCGCTCCATAACATCACACTAGCGCCGATGAAGGTGAAAGGGCTTGCGCGCGCCGAGGCGGAGAAATTCGCACTCGCCTTGTTGGAGCGGGTGGGAATGCAAGACAAGGCTGGCGCCTATCCGGCCAACCTTTCAGGAGGGCAGCAGCAGCGCGTGGCGATCGCCAGAGCGCTCGCCATGCAGCCCAAGATCATGCTGTTCGACGAACCGACCTCGGCGTTGGATCCCGAGATGATTAACGAGGTGCTGGAAGTCATGACCAACCTCGCTAAGGAGGGCATGACTATGGCGGTCGTCACTCACGAGATGGGTTTCGCTCGGCAGGTAGCGCACCGAGTGATCTTTATGGATGAAGGGCAACTGATTGAGCAAGAAAGCCCCGAGACCTTTTTTAAGGCTCCTAAGTCCCCGCGCACAAAGCTCTTCTTAAGCAAAATTCTCTCCCACTAAGGAGGTCGGAATGAAGCGCCTATTGGACCTATTATTATCGCTCTTTCTCGCTCTCGGTAGCGCGACCCCGGCGTTTGCCGAGACGACGATGGAAAAGATCGCCCGCACTGGCACGCTGACCATCGGCACCCGAACGGGCTCTCCTCCTTTTGCCTATGTTAACAAGCAGAATGAATGGGTTGGATTCTCTATAGACCTCGTTGAACAGCTCATCATCCCGTCCGTATCGAAGAAGGTCGGAAAGTCGATAACCCTAGAAAAAAAAGAATCCGCTCCGGCCACCCGAATCCCCCTCCTCAGTTCAAACGCCGTGGATTTGATCGCGGAGACGATGACAGACACCAGGAGCCGGCGCGACAGCGTCGATTTCAGCCTCACCTTCTTTGTGACGGGCGCGCAGTTTCTTGTGAAGCGGGGAAGTCCGATTAAAGGGATAAAGAGTGTTGGCGGAAAGCGTGTCGCGGCGCAACAGGGGGCCACCAATGCTAAGATCATCCGTGAGAAGACTCCCACGGCTCAGCTGCGCGAGTTTCCGGATCAGCCGACTGCTTTCCAGGCTTTAGCACAGGGACAGGTGGATACCTACACAAATGACGGCATCCAGCTTGCCGGACTCAAGGCCAAGGCTCCAAACCCGCGCGACTGGGAAATTGTCGGCGACTTTTACTCTTATGAACCCTACGGTATGGCGATGCGCAAAGGAGATGCGGATTTCCGCAATGTCGTCAACAACGGCCTCATGGATGGAATCGATTCCGGCAAATTCTTCGAGATATACGACAAATGGTTTGGACCGAAAGGTGAAGTGCCCTACCCCATGAGCCCCGAGGTCAAAAAGTTCTTAATCTATCAGGCGGTGCCGAAGTAAACAGCACTTAGCAATCAGCCATCAGCTTTCAGCACGGGAGGCACGTTAGATTCCCAATTAAAGCTGGCTGCTGATCGCTGACCGCTGATAACTGGAATGCGCTATCAGTTCGACTGGTCGGTTCTCTGGAGTGGCCAAACAGGTCAGTGGCTTCTCCAAGGAATTTCGACGACTCTTGAAATCTCGGTGCTGGCATGGCTGCTCGCAGGAGTTCTCGGAACTCTCTCAGGCGCACTGCGAACGGCGGGGCCGAGACCATTTTCTGCGCTCAGCGCTTTCTATGTCGAGTTCTTCAGAAACGTGCCGCTCCTCGTCTGGATGTTCTTTTGGTATTTCGGTATCCCTCTACTTCTCCCCCGCCTCGCCCAAGATTGGCTTTTTGCTCATGGCGCGGAATTCTGGGCTGGCATGTTCGCCCTCGGTGTGTACCATGGGGCCCGCTTTTCTGAGGTCATTCGTTCCGGCATCCAGTCGATTCCTAAAACCCAACTCGAAGCCGCCCTCTCCACCGGGCTGACAGTCACCCAGGCCTACCGTTTCGTTATCATCCCCATCGCACTCCGTCTTCTCATTCCGCCGATCACCAATGAATCGCTGAACCTCTTGAAAAACTCTTCGGTAGCGCTGACGATCGGCGTCGCCGAGCTCACTTTTCAGACGCGCCAGATTGAGACCTATACCGCCAAGGCATTCGAGGCGCTCACCGCAGGAACCCTCATCTATCTAGTTCTTTGCCTTGGCCTCTCTGCCTTCATGGCAGTATTAGAGAAACGCTGTGCCATTCCCGGTTTGATCGCCCGCGTGACTCCGGCTGAACACTAAACATGGATTTCAGCGTCATCGCCAATAACTTTAGTTTCCTCATCTCCCAAGGACTCTTGGGTTTTGGAAAATTCACGGGCGGCACTCTGAGACTGGCGATCCCAGCTATCATTCTCGGTTTCATCTTGGGAATCTTCATCGGCCTGGGGCGATTAGCGCGCTCCGGGTGGGTCCGCGTGCCGGCGACAGCTTATGTAGAATTCTTTCGCGGCGTGCCATTGGTTATGGTGATCTTCTGGTTCTGGTTTGTCATCCCGGTCCTTCTGGGTGTTCCCCTACCGGAATATACCGTCGCGCTGGCAGCCTTCGTGGTCTTCGAGGCGGCCTACCTCGGCGAGATTATTCGGGCGGGAATCCAATCCGTACCGCGAGGCCAGGTAGAAGCGGCTACAGCTACAGGCCTCACCTCGGTCCAGACAATGCGTCATATCATCTTGCCGCAGGCGCTAAAGAACATGATACCCGCACTGGTAACGCAGTTTATCGTGCTTTTTAAAGACACCTCGCTGGCTTCGATCATCGGTTACGTCGATCTCACTAAAGCGGCACAGATCGTGAACAACCGCGAGATCCGTCCCTTCGAGCTCTATCTTTTCATCGCGATGGTCTACTGGCTCTGCACCTACGGCATGTCCCGCTACGCTCGCTACCTAGAGCGCCGGCTCTCGCATGCCTAGCGTTCATTTGACTGGTCTTTGCCCACTGCGCTAAGTTGCCGTCAAGATATTAGCGAAAATATCGTTCCTGCATAACTTTTCTCACGCGGCGCACGTAACATGAGATTCTCTGTCATTCGGGTCAGACGAACGCTTTTCGTTTTAGTGCTCTGCTTTGCCGCCTGGCCGGCGGGTCTGCTCGCCCAGATGACTAGGCTCAAGGTCGCTTATCCGACGACCGTCGGCTCCATGGCGGTACTCTGGGTCGCGAAGGAGGCGCGTCTCTTCGAGAAACACGGGCTGGACGTCGAGCTGATCTACATCGCCGGCAGCTCTAAGATTGTTCAAGCCATGCTGGCCCGGGAAATTCCGATCGCTGAGATCGCCATTCCTGCAGTGATTCAAGCAAACCTGGCGGGCGCCGACCTGGTGATGCTCGCCGGCCCCAATCACAAACCCGGGCAGAAGCTGATGGTCAAACCGGAGATCAAGAAAGTAGAAGAACTCAAGGGTAAAAGGATCGGCATCACTCGCTTCGGCACCTCAGACGATTTTCTTCTCCGCTACATTCTGGGGCAGTGGGGCATCCAGCCCGAACGCGAAGTTGCACTGCTCCAGATGGGTGGCTCCCCAGAAATTTTGGCTGGGCTGGCCTCGCGCGGCATTGACGGTGGGATGCTTTCTTCTCCTCTTCACCTCCAAGCAGCGAAACTCGGCTTCTCACTGCTGGCGGACCGCGACGCGCGGATACGTGCGCGAAAATCCGGAGACGATCCGCCGCTATCTGAGGGCCTACGTGGAGGGGCTTCACCGCCTCAAGACGGATAAGAATTTCAGCCTCAAGGTCCTGGCTAAGTACTCGCGCATCAGCCAAGCGGACATGCTGGATGAGACTTATCAGCACTATGCCGTTAAGGTTATGCCAAAGGTCCCCTACCCGACGACGAAGGGAATTCAGATGGTGCTGGACGAAATTGGCTCCCGTGACCCGAAGGCCCGCAACCTTTCCACCTCGAGCCTCATCGACGTGAGCTATCTCAAAGAGATGGAGCAGAGCGGCTTCGTCAAAAGCCTCTATGGGCAATAACCTGCGCAAGCCAGTGATGGGAGCTATCCCATCGAGGAAACTTTTTCCGGACGGATTTTGTAGAGGACGCGCACTTCGCCTGGCTGACGGAACGGATACTTGTCTTTTCCCAGATACTTCTTGGCCAGCAGATCGATATGCGCGTCGGCTCCCTGCTCTGTGATCTCTGCCACCTCACCCCGCACCGCCAAATGGCGATACGGGTTATCAGGATCCAGGATCGCCAGCGCCACCTTCCGATTGCGCCGCATGTTCCTGTCTTTGACGCGCCCCTTGGCCGTGTTGATGCGAATATGGCTTCCATCGTAATCGCACCAGACTGGGGTAACCTGCGGGCTGCCATCGGACATCAGCGTCGCAAGCTGAGCAAAGGCCTTTTTGCTAAAGAGGTCCCGATAATTTTCTGGGATTGTTGCAGCCATAGAGTTCCTCCTCAAAATAGCTTCACAAAATTAACGGAAATATCGTGTCAATTGGTACAGATCGTCCAGGAGAAGATCCGGGTTCGCTTCTATCAGCTCTTCCTTACTTCCGAGGCCGTAAGTCACGCCGCAGGTACAGACACCCGCCCGTTTTCCGGCCTCGATATCGGCATCTCCATCCCCCACTATAACGGCCTTCGCGGGTTGGATTCCGAAGGAATTCAACATTTCCCTGAGAGGCTCCGGGTTGGGTTTTTTCTGTGAAACGCTGTCGCCCCCTAAGATTGCGTCGAAGCATCCCTCGATGCCGAGTCCTCTGAGGATCGACACCGTCAGGTGATGCAGCTTGTTGCTGACGACTGCCTTTCTCTTATCCCTAAAGTAATCCAAAGTTTCCGTCACGTGTGGATAGAGAACCGTTGCATCCAGGAGGTGCTTTTCGTAGCGCTCAAGAAATAAGTCCATGATCTCGTTGAACCGCTTTCCAAGACGTTCGGGTAGGGAGCTTCGGAGCAAATGTTCCACGCCGCGACCGACATGGCTGTAGACGAGGCGATCATCCAGAGGCGTGAGATCGAGATGGCCACGCACATAGTTGACGGCGCTGGCAAGATCGCGCCCGGTGTCCGCGAGCGTTCCGTCCAAATCGAACATGATGAGCTCGATCTCCTTTTTCATCGCCAAACCATCGGATAGAAGATAGACTTGAAACCCCAGGCCTGTCAACTTTTGCAAGCTTCGAGCACTTGCAATCTGAGGCCCATTGGATTTATCATTGGAGAAATACCCTGATCTCCCTATGTCCTTACCCCAGCAATACTTCCAAAAGCTAGTCGAGAGTTGCCCCGACATCATCATCGCTGTCAATGGCGAGGGAACCATCACTTTTTACAATGACGGCGCCAGACAAAATCTCGGATTTACCCAGCAAGAGATGTTGGGGAAAAGCGTACTGGAGATTTATCCTAGCAGGGAGGAAGCCCACAAGGTCATGGCCGCTATGCGGTCCGCGGAGCAGGAAAGGGGAAAGGTCCGAAATTTTGAGACCATTTTCAAAACCAAGAGGGGAGAACTCATCCCCGTGGCGATTTCGGCAACCATCATTTACGATGAAACGGGCGGCGAAAGCGGCTCCATCGGCTTCGCCAAAGATATCCGAGAAATCCGGCGCCGGGACCAACTCGTCACACTATGTGAAATCGCAGTCGGACTTTCGCACGAGATCAATAATTCCCTAGAGATCCTCGTTAATGAGCTCAATCTTATCCGACAATACGTTGGGCGAGTGGCGAGTGATGAAGAGTATATTGTCGAGTCGGAGCGGCTGGAATCGTACGGGACCAAGGAATACCACGGCGGCAAGATGATGGCGGATCTCGCGGTTAAGTACCAGACGCAACCGGAAGGAAGCGGCAAACGAGCGGAAGACTTTTTCCTGCAAGGGCTCCGCTTGCTGGTCGTGGACGATGACTTCGGGGTCTGCCAGTCGCTGAAGGGACTCCTGCAGAAAGAGGGTTGCATCGTTGAAACCGCGTCATCAGGCAAAAGGGGGTTGGAGCTCTTTGAGAAGAATGAATTCGACCTGATCCTCAGCGACGTGGTGATGCCGGATATAGACGGGTACGAGCTTTATTGCGCGGTGAAGAAGAAGGCCCCACAATTGCCCGTCATTCTCATGACCGCTTTCTATTATGACAAAGATCACGTTATCAAACGGAGTTGCCTGGAAGGTCTCCAGGCTGTGATCTTTAAGAAACCCATTGACCCGGCTAGGCTCAAGAAGATGATCTTGGAGCAGTCCGGCAGAACCCCCCCCGTTGCCAAAGACTCGCAGCATGCAACTCCGTGGTCAGAGTCGAAGTTGTCCGGATAGAAGCCAGGAGCTCTAGTGGCAAAAGAGGAATACTACAATCAAGGGATGCATCTCTTTGCCGACGGTAAGCTTGATGAGGCCATCGAGGCCTACAAGAAGGCGTTGCAGCAGGACCCCAATTATACCGATGCCCTTCATGCCTTGGCCAT
>VBLN01000464.1:0-2080 GCA_005878685.1 Deltaproteobacteria bacterium
TGAAGCGGGTTGAGGCGGGTCAAGACGTATCGGTGGAATTGCTCGCGGGCGCGGCTCTGGTCGAGGCGGCTGGCGCACGGGCCGGCGGCGCGGATGCGAAACAACTCGAGCGATGGGCAGGAGCGCTGCGATCGAAACGGCAGGATCTTTCCCATAGGATCTCGGGGGCTCTCGACGAGAAGCTGGCGAAGCTCATGGACAAATATCCCGATAGACGGCTCGCCGGCACTTACGCCAAGGAATTGGCCGTGGCGGTCGATCGGGAGAAATCCCGCTTCAGCGCATGGTATGAGATGTTTCCGCGCTCGTGCGCGACGGTCCCCGGCAAGCATGGCACCTTTAAGGACTGCGAGCTGCGTCTGCCCTATATCGCCTCGATGGGCTTCGATGTGCTCTACCTGCCTCCTATCCATCCTATCGGTCGCACACACCGCAAGGGAAAAAATAACATCGTCGGTGCAGGTCCGGAGGGTCCCGGAAGCCCGTGGGCGATCGGGTCAGACGAGGGCGGCCACAAAGCTATCCACCCTCAGCTTGGCACCATGAATGATTTTAAGAAGCTGATTGCGAAGGCAGCGGAGTACGGTATCGAGATAGCTTTGGATATCGCGTTTCAGTGCAGTCCTGACCACCCCTATGTGAAAGAGCACCCCGAGTGGTTCCACCGGCGGCCTGACGGAACTATCCAGTACGCTGAAAACCCTCCTAAAAAATATCAAGACATCTACCCGATCAATTTCGAAACGGATCATTGGCCCGACCTCTGGAATGAGCTCGAAAGCGTCTTCCTCTTCTGGATCAAGCAGGGAATTCGTATATTCCGCGTCGATAACCCCCACACCAAGCCGTTTGTATTCTGGGAAAAAGTGATCGGTGAGATCAAAAAGGACTACCCTGAAGTGATTTTCCTTTCCGAGGCTTTTACTCGTCCCAAGGTGATGTATCGCCTCGCCAAACTTGGCTTTACGCAGTCCTATACCTATTTTGCGTGGCGGAATGCGAAGTGGGAACTGACCCAGTACTTCACCGAGTTAACTCAGACGGACGTGCGCGACTATTTCCGGCCCCATCTTTGGCCCAATACACCGGACATTCTAACGGCGTATCTCCAGTCCGGCGGCCGCCCCGCCTTCATGACGCGGCTTGTTCTGGCGGCAACATTCGGCGCCAACTATGGGATTTACGGGCCAGCGTACGAGCTCTACGAAAACCGACCGATCGAGCCTGGAAGCGAGGAATATCTCAACTCGGAGAAATATGAGATCAAGCACTGGGATATAGGTCGGCCTGACAGTCTAAAGGAACTCATCGGCAGGGTAAATCGGATTCGGAGAGAAAACCGCGCTCTGCAGAGCGACTGGAGCCTGCGCTTTCATGACGTCGATAATGACCAGATTATCTGCTACTCTAAGCACTCCGAGTGCAGGCGGGGTGGACGGCGCTCTCGATGGACGCTCTCGGTCTCGATCCCCACCGACCCTATCAGGTGCATGACCTGTTGACGGACGCTCGCTATCAGTGGCAAGGGGTGCGAAACTTTGTGCAACTCGACCCCAAGATTGTTCCAGCTCATATTTTTAGCGTCCGGCAGTAACAAAAGGTCGCGGCGATTCGATTACTTCATGCAGAGAAAATAAGATCCGCAAATGCGAGCAGGCACTAGACGAAGCGAGGTCACTCTCTTAGACGATAGCCCGCTTTGGTATAAAGACGCCGTTATTTATGAACTTCACGTCCGGGCTTTCGCCGACGGGAACGGCGACGGCATAGGGGACTTCAAGGGTCTGGCAGCAAAGTTGGACTATCTTCAGGACCTGGGGGTGACGGCCCTCTGGTTACTCCCCTTCTATCCTTCCCCGTTGAAAGACGACGGCTACGACATCTCGGATTACTGCGACATTCATCCCGACTACGGGGACTTGCAGGACTTCACGGTTTTCCTTAAAGAGGCCCATCGGCGCGGCTTGCGCGTGATTACGGAGCTGATCATCAATCATACGTCAGATCGGCACCGCTGGTTTCAGGAAGCCAGGCGGGCCGAGCCCGGCAGTAAAAAGCGCGATTTCTATGTCTGGAGTGA
>VBLN01000464.1:2115-2604 GCA_005878685.1 Deltaproteobacteria bacterium
TGACCTGGCCAAGGCCTATTACTGGCATCGCTTCTATTCGCACCAGCCCGACTTGAATTTCGATAGCCCTGAAGTCCGCAAGGCTCTGCTCAAGGTGTTGGATTTTTGGCTGAAGATAGGCATCGACGGGATGCGGCTGGATGCGATCCCTTATCTCTACGAACGCGAGGGAACCAACTGCGAAAACCTGCCCGAAGGGCACAACTTCCTGAAGGAGCTGCGGCAATACGTGGACAAAAGGTACAAGAGCCGGATGCTCCTCGCCGAGGCCAATCAATGGCCTGAAGATGCGGCCGCCTACTTCGGACAGGGAGATGAATGCCATATGGCCTTTCATTTTCCACTGATGCCCCGTCTCTTCATGGCAATCCGCATGGAGGACCGCTACCCGATCATCGATATCCTCGACCAAACGCCGCGTATCCCGGATAACAGCCAGTGGGCATTGTTCCTGCGCAATCACGACGAGCTTACCTTGGAAATGGTCAC
>VBLN01000009.1:0-16471 GCA_005878685.1 Deltaproteobacteria bacterium
AAGGGGCGCTGGGCTGCGGGCGGTGCGCGGACTGCCGGCGTGGGGCAGCCAGATTCTGTAAAAAGCGCACGAGCTATGGCGGCAGGACTTCTTGCGCCAATCCGCCCCATCTCTTCGGTGGCTTCGCCGACTATATCTATTTGGCGCCCGATGTCCTCGCTACCAAGGTCAGCCCTGACCTTCCCGCGGAGGCGGCGGTGCTCATCGGCGCGGTGATGGCGAACGGCTTTCAGTGGGCGCTGCGCCGCGGGGGGGTCAAGATGGGAGACTTTGTCTTGATCCAGTGCCCGGGCCAGCAGGGTCTGGCCTGTGCCTTCGCGGCGCGCCAGGCCGGCGCAGCATGCGTCTTCATCTCAGGGATAGGCAGAGATGCCCGGCGGCTGGAGCTGGCAAAGCGCTTCGGCGCTCATCGAACGATCAACGTGGAAGAAGAAAATGTTGTCGACGTGATCACGAAGGATACAGACGGCGCCATGGCCGATGTAGTGATCGATGTCTCGGGGAGTCCAAAGGCGATTCCGGTCTCGGTGGATTGCCTGCGGCGTCAGGGAACGATGGTTCTAGGAGGCCTGACCGGAGATTCGACTGTGACGCCGATGCTCATGGACAAGCTCGTTTGGAAGGAGATCCACCTGCAAGGCGTCTTCACTGCGGATAACGATGCGACTGAAGCTGCGATGCGCCTGATCGAGGCCACGAAGTTTCCGGTGCAGGAAATGGTAAGCCATGTCTTCCCTTTGGAGGAGACCGAACACTGCATCCGAGCTGTAGGCGGCGAGATTCCCGAACTCTATCCGACCAAGGCGTTGATTAAACCATCATAAAATAGGAGGAGACCCGCAATGCGCCTAAAAGACAAGGTCGCGATTGTAACCGGCGGCGGAGTCGGCATCGGCCGCGCCTACTCTTTGGGCTTGGCCAAAGAGGGAGCTAGGGTCGCGGTGGCTGATATCCAAGAGGACGAGGCGAGAAAGGTTGCGGCCGAGATCAAACGGCTGGACGGCGAAGCTTTCGCCGTGCCTGTCGATGTCACCTCTCCCGAGAAAACCCAGGCCATGGCGGACGAGACCGTGAAGCGATACGGCCGCATCGACGTCCTAGTGAACAACGCTGGTCTTTATACCGTGCTCAAGAAAAAGCCCTTCACGGAGATCGACCCGGAGGAATGGGACAGAGTCATGGCCGTCAATGTGAAAGGGCTTTTTCTCTGCACCAAGGCCGTCCATCCGGTCATGAAAAAACAAAAGAAAGGAAAGATCATCAACATCTCCTCCGGGACTGTTTTAGGCGGCACTCCCTACTTTCTCCACTATGTCTCCTCCAAAGCAGGGGTCATCGGCTTTACCCGAGCGCTGGCGCGGGAGGTCGGCGCCGACAATATCTGCGTCAACGCTATTACACCAGGGCTCACAATCTCCGGCTCGAATCAGGAGGGCGTGCTCACACCTGAACAGCGTGAAGACCGTAGAAAGCGGCGCTCCTTCCAGCGCGACCAGTATCCCCAAGACCTCGTTGGCACCGTGATTTTTCTATCTTCGGATGACAGCGATTTTATCACCGGCCAGGTCATCAACGTGGACGGCGGCGCCAACATGCACTGAGAAGAGTTAGAATGACCTCTTAAATCGGGATCACAGCGGGCGTTTGTATCGCTCAAGATTGAGTTCTCAGCCTAACGCGGCAAAAGCATAAAGTCTTCACTCACCTCATTCAAGAAGCCGGACCCCAACATTCCCCCTATCCGGTGGGGCGCTAAAGCTTGTCCGGGAAGCGGATGATAAATCCGTCCCGGTTCGGCATCCGCACCTTCGGCAAGGTCTGGGCGTTCATCGGGTCGTTCTCAGCGATGAGCTTGTTGAGCGCGAGGATGTAGGCGGTCAGCGCGTAGACTTCGTCGTTGGTGAGCGTCCTCGGTTGCTGCCACGGCATCGCCCGCCGAATATAGTCGAAGACGGTAGTGGCATAGGGCCAGAAGTTGGCGACGGTCTTCACCGATTCCATGCCGGTGATCGGGCCGCCGCCGACCAGCGCGGCATTGGTACCGCCCTTAGCGTTCTCGCCGTGGCACATGAAGCACTTCTGCGCATAGACGGAGGCGCCCTGCGCCGAGGTGCCACTGCCGGGCGGAAGGCCCGTACCGTCCGGCAAGATGCTGATGTCCCAGGCCGCAATCTCGGCCGGACCGATCGGCTTTCCGAGGTTGGGCCCTTGGGCGAAAGCCCCGCTCGAACCTACAGCGAGCGCGAGCAAAACGGCGAAGATCAGCAGCTTATGCATAGACATGTTTGACCTCCCCATTGCGCTCGATCGCCCAGGTCGTAATGCCGTTGTAGTGCTGGCTTGGGAAGCCCGTTACGGGCGGGACTTTCGTGGTCTCGCCGCGCACGGCAACGATCTGGGCGCGGGTCGGCTGCACGTTGCCGGCCTCGTCCCAGGCGTGGCTCTGCAATACCGCGGGATTATTATCCCAGCGCCAGGGCGTACGAAACCGGGTGAAGGCCTTACTCGGCACCGGCTCTTGCAGCGCTGTTTGCGCCCAGCTTTGGCCGCCGTCGGCTGACACCATGACCTTCGAGATCCGGCCGTTGCCCGAATAGGCGACGCCGGAAATCTCGTAGAAGCCCGGCCCCTTCAGCGTGAGCCCCGGCGAGGGGTGGGTGATAAAGGATTTGACCTCCTGCAGGAAGTAAAACTGGTACGCCTTTCCGTTCGGCAGGACCGGCGCGTAGGTCCTGGCTTCGTAATAACTCATGGCCGGCGCATCGGTGAGTTGGATCCGGCGCAGGAACTTGACGTTCATGTTGCCTTCCCAGCCTGGCAGCAGCAGGCGCATCGGATAGCCGTTCCCAGGCATGATCCGCTCGCCGTTCTGGTAGAGCGCGACCATGGCGTCGTCCAAGGCTTTAGTCATCGGCACGCTGCGGCTCAAGGCCGGCGCGTCCGCGCCTTCGGCGATGAACCACTTCGCCTTGGGGTCGATGCCGGTCTCCTCGAGCAAAGTGGAGAGCCTGACGCCGGTCCACTCGGCGCAGGAAACGAGGCCGTGCAGCGCCTGCACGCTGGCCTGGATCGGCTCCTTGGAAAAGAACGGCGCGCTGTTGCCGCCGCACTCGACGAACGACATGCGCGAGACCATCGGATAGCGGTGCAGCGCATCAAGCGTGAAGACCAACGGCCGCTTCACCAGGCCATGGATCAGCAGGCGGTGCTTGTCCGGGTCGATGTCCGGCGTACCGGCGTGCACGATCGTGAAATGCAGGCCGTTCGGCGTGAACGTGCCGTTGATGAGATGATGCGGTGTGCGCGCATGCTGGGTGCGCGGCTCGCCTTTCGGATTGCTGAGCGTGCGCGCGACCTTTTCCTCGTACCGCGACCGCTGCTCATAGGGCGGGCTGATGCCGCCGGGCACCTTGCTCCACGGATCGTCCGCGAGCGGCTCGGCCGCCGCCGATCCAACAAATGTATAGCCCATCATGGCCCCGGCCGCGGCGGCGCCGCCTCTAAGAAAGGCACGGCGATCAAGCAGTCCGTTTCCGGCAACCACTTCCGGTTCTAGCCATCCTGATTTTGACCGCTTGCTTTGCATCGTTACCTCCTGTTCGCAGTCGGTTTAGAGGGTCACGCAAAACAAAAAACCCGGCTGGAGATCCAGTCCGGGCTAAGGGCTAATGTAAAAGAACCGAAGCTGTGACCGGTTTTACGAATCCAGCCTGTTCTCAATGGGCTTCTTGTATACGTTTACTTAGTACAGTAGAGAGTAAGCGGTCAAGGAAAAAATTTCAGGACCTGCGACGGCTGAAAACCTTCCTCCATGAGCAGGGTCTCGACCGGGCGGGCGATGTCCGCGAGATTTGCAGCTCGAGTTTCCTTCACCCGCCAACCGTGCTCAACGACATCGATCAGGAATACCTTGAGCACGTGCGACAGCTCGCGCCGCGCGCGTCCGTTTGAGCGGTCGAAAGTCACGCGGACATCTTGGCCGAAGCCTTCGACGAGGGGCATCAGCTCGCGCCCTGAGCGGGTGGTGAGGAAATACCGCTAGGTCGTACCCGTAACCGTCACCGCCGCTCTCCGTCGGCATGGCGTACGAAGCGATGAGCTGCCCCTTGTTGTTGTACAGCCCCATGCCGGTCTGGCCGCCCTTGTCCTTCGTATTCGACAGGGCCTGCACGAGCATCCGGCCGGGAAGCGCGTAATAGGTGTGGGGTCCGAGATACCCGGACTTGTCGCCGAGATCGGCGATGGTCCGCGCGAGCTTTGGTTTCGCGGGATCGGTCGCAATGTCGAACACCCAGATCCGGTTATCGACCCGCGCGCCGGTCGAGCGTCCACACGTAAACATAATCCTCCTGGCCTTTGATCAGCTTGGAGATATAGGGCGAGTTGCAGGTCTCGTCGCCGAACGCGGCGCCTGCAAACGCAAACCACAGAGTCGCGAGTGCGGCGATTCTACGCAGGACAAAGTGGTTCATACCTGCTCCTTTCAACCGCTAGCTTCTATTTGGCCAGGACACTAACTGATACGCCGCTGTTGTGTCAACTTGAGGGTAACACGCGATACAGAGATAGATTGCAGCAGCTTCCTAATCAAAAATTACGCTGGTGAAGGTGACCGCGGAGCCGGTCTCGGGGGTGAAAGCCTGACTATACTTGACGCATCTCCCGCGACTGCCATCCAACAGATGGATTAAAGAATAGAGAGGTGAGAAGCCGCAGATCCGCCTGCGATCCTGGTCTTTGGCGATCTCGTAGAAAAAGCCCTGCGGCTCCAAAGTCTCAAGCTTTTCGATCAGCCGGCGATCTTCTTCCTCAACCCATTTTAGGAAATCGGGTGTGATTGACTCCCGGTCGCCGAACTGCATTCCTACATGAGCCAAATCCACTCCCGCAATCAGACAGACCGATCTCGACTCCCGTTGTACCAGATCTCGAAGCGCCTTGAGAAAGTCTCCCACCGGGGATTCTTTCTCAGGTGGGGTATGGCTCTGCACCATTGAGTGGAAGGACGAAACTAGTATGGGAACGATCTTAAAAGCTCTCTGTTCCTTTGCGAGTTCCGCTCGACGCTGGGCGATATATTTCAAAAAGACGATCTGGAACTCAAGGGAATGCTCGGTGCGGTGAAGATATTCGTCAGCAAAGAGATCGCCCGAATAATGACCTTGTAGCTCGCGCACGAACTCTTTGTCTGTTTCCACTGTGCCTAGCGGGGTCGCGAAATCCTTCAACGTTGCGATAAAGGGATTCTGCCCGCCGTAATGGGAAGTTCCGAGCAGGATGTAGAGATCCGCGCCCGGAGCTTCGGCGAGCTCTTTATAGGCCCAGGCGTAGCAAGGGCCGCCGCGATGAAAGTCGATGTGCGGCGCCACGATCGCGCGAGGAGTATTGCGTCCAGAATCATGCTCGGGCTCTCCCGGACCTTGCGGGAATTGAAAATAGGTATCGATTTGAGATTTAAACTCTGCCGGCTCTTCCTTATAGACCGTCCCCGCATGAGCCGGGGGCCGCGTAAGGAGTTGGCGAAATTCTTCTAGAACTGCTTGCTGGCGCTCAAAGTATCTCTCGCCATAGAGATAGTACTGGCTTTCCAGGAGATCGATGATTTTCCTTAGTTCCTCGCCGAACAGAAGATCGCCGAATCTTCGGCAATAAGCTTCCTGAACGTCGATTAGAGAATGTTGGCCGTCAAAGTGACTTAAGACAAAATATGTCGCCGGAGAGATGGCCAGAGGTGGGGACAGACGCTGCGGGTCCCTCAAACAAATAAGCGTTTTCCCATCCTGCTGAATGGGAAAGGCCTCGACCGGGCGGAGATGCGGTCGATCATTCATACCTCCCGGTGAAAACTCCTTAGCCAACGCCCAGTCTTTGTTTTGCCTCTTCGCTCATCATGCTGGGTTCCCAGGGAGGATCCCAGACCAGCTCTACGTTCGCCTCTTCGACACCCGGAAGGTCAAGGATTTTCTGGCGCGCCTGAGATGCAATCATGCCGCCCATGCCACAACCCGGCGCCGTGAGTGTCATCTTCACAGCGACCTTGTCCCCTTCCACTTGGACATCGTAGACCAAACCCAGCTCTACGATGTTGACCGGAATCTCCGGGTCGTAGCAGGTCTGCAGCGCTTCGTAAACTTCTTCCTTGGTAGCCATAATCGCTCCTTATTTCTCTGCCGGTCCGTCCGACTGTTTGCAATCAGGACAGGGGCAGAGTGACCTGAGATACTCAAAAGTATAAATACCTGTGTTGTGTCCGTCCTGCCAGCAAAACTCAATCGCGTAATTCCCAACCGCGCTGATTTCGGCCAGCTGAGCATTGGAGACCGAAACAAACTTAATTCCACCTCCATGTCCCTGGCAGGCAGCGCAAGGACAGTAACCGCGTCCCAAGTGATGCGCACCAGGCCTTTTTCCTTGATATGGTTGATCTCAACTGGGATGGGGATTGCCACAGTAATCCGTGATCTCGTCGAGATGATCTTTAGCGCCTGGGCCCGCCTGGATGCCTCGGAGACGACCGAAAGCTGACCGGCGAGTTTGGCGGCGATCTCTAAAAAGACTTTGCTGACCTCAGACTTTGGATCCTGCACCAAAATCGGGACCCCTTTATCTCCCCACTCCCGAATCGATGAGATGATCGGCACCTGGCCCAAAAAGGGGATCTTGAAACGGTCGGCGGCGCGCTCGGCTCCGCCACTAGAGAAAATCTCATGCCGCTTTCCACAGCCGTCGCAAATAAAGTAGCTCATGTTCTCGATGATCCCTACGATAGGGATCATGACCTTATCGAACATCGACTTGGCCCGAACGACGTCGGCTAGGGCAACATCCTGAGGCGTGGCCACCAGGACCGCGCCGCTCACCTTAAGCTGCTGAGAGAAGGTGATCTGCACGTCGCCGGTTCCGGGAGGCATGTCGACAACGAGATAGTCCAAATCTCCCCACTGGACATCCGCCATCAGTTGCTGCAGCGCCTTGCCCAACATAGGGCCGCGCCAAATCACCGCCTGATCCGGTTCCAAAAAGAAGCCGATCGACATGACCGGCAAGTTGTGGGCTATTGGCGGAACGGCCACCATTAACAGCTATCTTCTTGGGTTCCTCTTTGACACCCATCAGAATCGGTACAGACGGCCCGTAGATGTCCGCATCCAGGAGACCTGTGGCGGCACCATGCATCTTCAGGGCCGTGGCCAGATTCACTGCCACCGTCGATTTTCCGACCCCCCCTTTGCCCGCCGCCACCAAAACCACATTTTTGACCGTCGGGAGTAGATCGGTCTGCCCCGCCCCCGACTTGCTCCCACGAACCTGAGCGCCGAAGGAGATCTCGAGATCCTTGATCCCCTCTATCCCGGCTAGTACTTTCCTGCAGTCATCCTGAATTTTTTCCTTGAGAGGGCAGGCGGGCGTGGTCAACTCAACCGTAAAGGCCACTTTTCCATCCTCTATCTCGAGGTTTTTGACCATGCCGAGGCTTACAATATCGCGGTGTATCTCCGGGTCCTGGACCTTTTTCAAGGCCTCAAGGACTACGTCCTTACCAATTGTTCCCATATTCTCTTTCTATCTGGCCTTTCGGGGGTTGCGTCTGGGAGATTTTGAATCCACAAAAAACTATAGACGTCTAAAGTCTATGATGTCAATGGGAACGATCTGCTCTTTTCCTCACGAGGAAGAGAAGCTTGCGCGAAAAAGATGATTTTGCTTGAAGCGATAAAGCGGCTCTGATAAAATGTTGTTATCTAATCAATGTCTCGGGAAAAGGAGGCGTCTATGAAGCGCTTGCTCGTGATTTTCGGTGCCTTGTGCCTGATCACCGTATCTTTGGGATGCTCCGCTCCTCTAAGTACGCGGGAAAAAGGCGCAGGAATCGGCGCACTGGGCGGTGCCGCTGCGGGCGGCATCATCGGCGCTGCCGTCCATCATCCGGCAGCAGGAGCCCTGATCGGGGGCGCACTCGGGTTAGGAGCGGGTGCTCTCGTCGGAGACCAAATGCAAGGCCAGGAGCAGAAGCAACAGGAGCAACAGCGGCAGATCGATCAGAATCAGCTCGAACTAGAGCGTCAGCGAAGAGACCTAGACAAAGTAAAAAGGCAGAGCGAGTACTGATAACTCTTGCTCGCTCACAAACGTTTAAGGAGGTTTAGATGGCCATGCGAATTTTCTCTATTCTTACGATAGGCTTTATCATGATCATTCTCGTTGGCTGTTCCGCTCCCATGACTACCAGGGAGCAAGGCGGCCTGATCGGCGCGGGGCTGGGCGCCGGAACCGGAGCCATTATCGGTAGCACCGTAGGCCACGCGGCAGCCGGCGCGCTTATCGGCGGACCTGTCGGCCTCATCGCCGGCGCCTTGATCGGCGACCAGCTGATGGGACAAGAACAAAGGCAGCAGGATCAACAGCAACAGGTGCAGCAGAACCAGGCCGAGCTCGATCGACTAAGAAAAGAGAATGAGCGTCTAAAGCAACAGAAGGGCGAGTGGTAGAGATAGCGGCTGATTTGAGGCGTCGACTCAGAGAAATCATGAAGCGAGCGTTGACCGCCCTTGTGGGCTTGTCCGTGGCGTCTGCATTTCTTGGCTGCTCGACTCCCCTCGGTACTCGGGAGAAGGGCGCTGGAATCGGTGCCTTGGGCGGGCCGGCGGCAGGGGGGATTATTGGTGCTGCGACTGGCGGGCAGCGATTGGGGGGTTGCTTGGACTGGGAGCGGGCGCTCTGGTCGGGGATCAGTTGCAAGGCCAGGAACAGAAGCAGCAGGAACAACAGCGGCAGCTCGATCAGCAGCGAGCGGAGATTGAAAAGAACCGGGCCCTTTTGGACGAGCTCAAGCGCAGCAACATAGAAGCTCGTGAGACCGACCGCGGCGTAGCGGTCAATCTTCCGAGCGTAAACTTTCAGTTCGACAGCGCCAATCTTACATCCGAAGGAAGGGAGCGCGTCAGGCAAATCGCCTCTGTCGTAAACCGTCAGGCTCGCGACAGAAGAATCGCCGTCGAAGGACATGCCAGCAGAGAAAGAGCGGATCAGGAGGTCTACAATCAGCAATTATCCGAGCGACGCGCTCGAACGGTTGCAGATGAACTTGGGTACGACGGCCTCGATCCCAACCGAATTAGCTCACGGGGTCTTGGCACTCGTTCTCCCATAGCGCCCAATGACACCGATGAAGGGAGGGGCAAAAATCGGCGGGTCGAAGTCATTATAGAGAACTAAAACTGAAATCTCGGCTCTGTGCCCGCTATTAACCGCCGGATATTTTCCCAATGCCGGAGTACGATCAGCAGCCCAATAAAAAAACCTAGTCCGACCAAAACAGGAGGGTAAGAGAAAAGCCAGAGGACAAGGGGAGCTACAGCCGCCGCCGCCATAGAAGCCAAAGATACCCACCGACTCATCGCCGCCACCACCACAAAGACCAAGACTAAGATCAGCGATGCCAACGGCGCAGCTGCCAAAAAGATCCCGAGCGCCGTCGCCACTCCCTTACCTCCTTGGAACTTCAGGAAAACGGGATAGAGATGGCCCAGAAAAGCTGCTGAGGCTGCGAGCACTGTTATGGCCAGGCTTAGTTCCAGTCTAGAAGAAAGAAGGACTGGAATAAAACCTTTCGCTATATCGACCAGAAGAGTGATCAGCCCCTGCTTCCTACCCACCACTCGGGCGACGTTGGTCGCACCGACATTTCCGCTACCCGCCCGACGAATATCTACCCCCGAAAGCAGCCCTATAAGAAACCCAGCAGGGATTGAACCTAGAAGATAGGCAAAAAGGAGCATGAATCCAGCGGCCATTTTAGCCCCTTCTTCCGCTTCTCTTTGCCACACCTGGAGACAAGTCCTCCAAGTTGGAATTCTTCCTGACGCCTGGAGCAGGCTGAGATAAAAAGGGAAGCGAAGTCTACTTTTTCTTGTAGAATTCAGGATTCATCCGGCTATGGGTACCGGATTTGGCGAGTTCCTCTTCGAACAGCTTTCGGATCCAAGAAGCCTCGTCGTAGTATTCGATCTGGTTGCCGCCTTCTTTGACGTCTTTGTCGACTTTCGTAATGTCGCCAAAGCCCTCGCCCATACTATATTTGATGCCGCCGAAACGCAGCGGTAGATAACGGGCCGGCGTCGCGCCGGTGTTGAAATGCTGGTGAAACATCATCTCTTCCGGGACGAAGACGCTGCCGTCTTGCCAATCATACCTCTTGGGCTCTTCGCCTTCCCACCAGAAGAGCGAGAATCCTTTGCCGCCAATGATGATGACGTTGAAGCCGGGGCCGTGACGGTGAGCCTTCTTGTAGGTCCCAATGGGAAACTCCGAGATATGGGCCGCCATGACGCCGCTCGCCATCTCGATCATGACGTTGGTTCCCCCGCCGCCGCGCTCTTTCCACTCCTGGAGATTAAAAGTCTTGCAGTCGGCGATGAAGTTGGTCTCCCAAATGCGGCCCGGGTAAGACTTTCCCTTGCCGCTGAAAAACTCCGGCTCGCCATTGAATCGATCGAGGAAATCGTAGGGAGCATTGAAGACAAACTCAGGATTGTGGAAAAGGTTGAAAACGATCGGCATGTTGTTGACGGAGAAAAACCGTGCCGGCTCGTTTCCCTGCCCGTTGAAATGCTGATGCCAGGTATTGAGCGGCAAGGACAGCAGACTGCCCTCATGCCATTCAAAGGTCTGTTTAGCCCCTTTATCGTTCCAGATGGTCGTCGCGCCGCGCCCCTTGAGCACGTAGATCAATTCCTCATACAGATGCCGTTGAGGTTCTAACTTCTTTCCCGGGGCGATCTCGCAGAGATAGGCGCCGGTCGCCACGCCCGCACCCTTCATATTGATAAAGGCACCGTCTCCTCCGACCCGATCCCACCGCGAAAGGGGAACCGTCTTAAGGTTTTGGACGAAAAAGGTTTCGATAATCGGAATTCCCTCGCCCTTCTGCCACTTATTATAGTAGGGGATATGATCCATCACATTATCGATTTGAGTTGCGGGCTTGGCCATCGAATATCCTCCCAAACTTTTCCAGATGTTACTTACAGGATAAAGAGGCCGAAAGCAAGGCGGAGAAAATACCGAACGGAGATTGACAACCATGCAGAAACTTTACTAAATGGCATGAAAAGTAATCAGCAGTCAGCCACCAGCGGTCGGCAAGTTGAACCTAAAAGATGACTGCTGATAGTTTTTAGCAGAGGAGAGCAACTTGGCAATTCCCGTCACGGCGCCCATGGTAGGGAAGATACTAAAGATAGAGAAAAAAGTCGGAGATCAGGTAGAGGAAGATGAGGTGGTCGTGGTCATGGAAGCGATGAAAATGGAGATTCCTATTGTGGCGCCCGTCTCTGGCACCATCAAGGAGATCAAGGTCTCCCCTGGCCAGGCGGTCCAAGCGGAAGATATCTTAGCCGAAATTGGCTGAACCCCGCTTAGACACTACAACTGAGGAAAAAAATGGACACCTGGACGTTCGGCTGGACCGTGGCTTTGATCGGCATGGGTGGAACGATGCTGGTGCTCTGGCTCCTAAGCTTGCTGATTCTCCTGCTTAAGAGAATCTTCCCTTACAAGTCCGAGGAGTCGGCATCCCCAAAGAGGTAGAGAAGAATGGAATCGGCCATTCTCGCCGGGCTGAACGGTCTGATTCTGGGCTTCTCCAATTTTGGTTGGGGCCAAGCCGTCATGATCCTCATCGGTTCCCTGCTTCTTTACCTGGGCATTGGCAAAGGCTTCGAGCCGCTCTTGCTCCTGCCTATTGGTTTCGGCGCGATTCTAGTCAATATCCCGCTTGCCGGGCTCATGGACCAAGGCGGGGTTCTTCGCTTCTTCTACGACACCGGCGTGCTGACAGAAATTTTTCCCATTCTGATTTTCATCGGCATCGGCGCGATGACCGACTTCCAGCCCCTGCTGGAAAACCCCAAGATTATTCTGCTCGGCGCCGCAGGGCAGTTTGGCATTTTTCTTACGCTGCTTCTGGCGCTGGCCCTGGGATTTGACAAGCTCGAGGCCGTCGCCATCGGCATCATCGGCGCCTGCGACGGCCCGACCTCCATTTATGTCTCGTCAAAATATGCGCCGCACCTTCTCGGCGCCGTCTCCGTCGCGGCCTATTCATACATGTCGCTCGTCCCAATCATTCAGCCGCCGATCATGCGCCTACTGACCACGGAGGGAGAGAAAAAGATCGTCATGGGGATCGTGAAACAGCCGGTGTCCAAAACAACCAAGATCCTCTTTCCGGTCGTCGTTACGGTGGCGGCGTCACTCGTTGCTCCATTCGGCACCCCTCTCATCGGCATGGTGATGCTGGGAAATCTCATGAAGGAATGCGGCGTCGTGGAGAGACTCAAGCAGGCTTCGGAAAATGAGATTACCAACATCGTCACCCTGCTCCTAGGGCTCTCGATCGGCGCGACCATGGAGGCGGAAAAATTCTTGCGCGTTGAGACAATCATAGTTTTGGTGCTAGGGCTCATCGCCATCGGATTGGATACCGCCGTGGGAGTGCTTCTCGGTAAGCTCATGTGTTTTCTCACGGGAGGGAAGATCAATCCCTTGATCGGAGCCGCCGGCATCTCGGCCTTCCCCATGTCGGCCCGAGTAGTTCAGGTTGAAGGGCAGAAGTACAACAAAAAGAGCTATCTCCTCATGCACGCCATGAGCGCAAATGCGGGCGGGCAAATCGGTTCGATCATCGCCGCCGCGGTCATGCTCTCTGTGCTGAAGGGAATGGGAATGGGATAAACGTATGCCCAAAGGAAGAGAAGAGCTGCAAAAAAAACTTGGTGAGATGGAGAGGAATGTCCTTGAGGGAGATTCCAAGGCAGCTCAGAAACAACACGGCGAGGGCAAGCTTACCGCGCGAGAAAGGATCGAGAGACTGCTCGACCCCGGGAGCTTTGTCGAGGAGTTCATGCTGGCCGAGACGCAGTGCGTTGACTTTGGCATGGCTGAGAAAAGACAGCCCACGGACGGCGTGGTCACGGGGTACGGTAAGATTGACGGGAGGGCTGTTTACCTCTTTGCCCAGGATCGTACGGTCTTGGCCGGAACCGTCGGCAGCGCCCACGCCGAGAAGATTTCCTATGTGATTCGGACTGCGCGCCAGTCGGGAGTCCCCCTGATCGGGCTCTACGACTCTGTGGGCGCTCGAATCCAAGAGGGGCTTTCAGTCACGACAGCGATAGGAAAGATTTTCTTCGAAAACAGCATCTCCTCGGGCGTGGTCCCCCAGATCTCGGCCATCATGGGTCCGTGCATCGGCGTCGCTTCCTATTCGCCGGCGCTGACCGACTTTATCATCATGGTTCAGGGATCGAGTCAGATGTTCATTACCGGCCCTCCGGTCATCAAGGAGGTCTTGGGAGAGGAGATCGGCATGGAGGAGTTAGGCGGGGCGAAAGTCCACGCCGAGACCTCAGGGGTTTCAGACTTGACCGCGAAAGACGATGAGGAGGGGCTAGCGTTTATCCGGCGCCTATTGAGTTTCCTGCCCTCCAACTGTCAATCCTCTCCGCCACGCAAAAACCCGACGGACGACCTGATGCGCAACGTCGACACGTTGAATAAAATTGTTCCCGACGATATGCGCAAGGCTTATAACGTGCTCCAGGTCATCAAGGCGATGGTGGACGACGGGGATTTTCTCGAACTCAAGCCCAAGTTCGCGCGCAATTTGGCCATCGGATTGGGGCGGCTCGATGGTTACCCCGTCGGGTTTGTCGCCAATCAACCGATGTTCCTGGCGGGAAGCCTGGACGTGGACGCCTCGGATAAGGGGTCGCGCTTCATTCGCTTCTGCGATGCTTTTAATATCCCTATTGTGACCTTGATGGACGTGCCCGGATTCTTTCCAGGACGGCAACAGGAGGAAAAGGGAATTATTCGCCACGGCGCCAAGCTCCTCTACGCCTATGCGGAGGCGACCGTGCCTAAGATCACGGTGGTGCTGCGCAAGGGCTACGGCGGGGCCAAGCAGGCGATGTGCACCCGCGAGATGGGGGCGGACCAATTCTTTGTTTGGCCCGGGGTGGAGCTGGCGGTCATGGGCGGCGCAGGGGCGGTGAACGTTCTCTATCGCAGGGAGATCGAGCAATCCGAGGATCCCGAAAAGACGAGACGGGAAAAGATGGAGGAATACGCGGCAAAGTTCAGCGGACCCTTCGAGGCGCTTTCGAAACAATTCGCCCAGGCGGCGATCAGGCCGGAAGACAGCCGCAAACGCTTGATCCTGGCTCTAGAGATCCTTAGAGAGAAGCGAGAGGAGAGACCGAAAAAGAAACACGGTGTCATGCCCGTGTAAGTTTCACCACAGGAGAAAAAGATATGTCTTTTCTTTTTCCTCATAGCACCGATTTTTATGATCTGTTTGAGCGATCGGCGGCGAAGGCGGTCGAAGGGGCGCAGCTCCTGGAGGCACTCGTGAAAGCCTTCAACGATGTCTCACTCAAGGCCAAGCGTATCAAGGACGTAGAGCATGAGGGAGATCTCATCACCCACGAAACGATAGAAAAGCTGAACAAGACTTTTGTGACGCCGCTGGACCGGGAAGACATTCACAGGCTGATCTCATCCCTTGACGATATCCTCGATTTCATCGAGGCAACTTCAGAGAGGCTAAGCCTTTATAACGTCAAAGATATCCGACCCGACGCGGCCATCCTTGTAGACATCCTGGTGCAGAGCACCAGGGAGGTGCAGCAGGCCGTGGGGATGCTACGCCACCTCAAGAGCGGCGACTCTGTCCTCAAATACTGCACCGAGATCAACCGGCTGGAAAATGAGAGCGACTTCGCTTCCCGCTCGGCTATCGCCAAGCTTTTCGAGCCCAACGCGAATCCCCTCGAGGTCATCAAGTGGAAAGAGATCTACGATTGCATCGAGAACGCCGTGGATCGCTGCGAGGACGCCGCCAACGTGATTGAAGGGATCGTGCTCAAAAACAGCTAGTTTTCAAGAGAGGGTCCGCAAAGCCGTCGCTACTACCCAGCCGATCAGGGCACACACCGGAAAGGTAAGAATCCAGGCAGTGACAATTTCCGCCACAATGCCCCACCGTACAGCGGAAAAGCGGCGGCTCGCGCCGACTCCCATAATGGCGGTGCTGATAGTGTGAGTGGTGCTGAGCGGGATTCCGAAGCGCGACGCTGCCTCGATGACAAGGGCCGCCGAGGTCTCGGCGGCAAAGCCGTGCACCGGCTCGAGCTTGGTCATTTGGATCCCCATGGTCTTGATAATCCGCCAGCCTCCGAAAGCGGTACCTACGCCCATGGCCGTGGCGCAGAGGAGAATAACCCAAAAAGGGATGCGAAACTCCGGCAGCAAGCCCCCGAGGACCAACGCCAGGGAGAAAGCACCCATGAATTTCTGGCCGTCGTTGCTCCCGTGGCTGAAGGCCATGAAGGCGGCGGAAAAAATTTGCAATCTGCCGAAGAGGGATCGAACCATTCCCGGCGTACTGTGCACGAGCATGTGATAGAGCGCGCTAATGAGAAGAAGGCCGGCCCCGAAGCCCAGGAAGCTGGAAAAACCGAGACCGATGAAAACTTTTCTCCACCCATCCCACAGGAGAGCGTCAGGCCCGGCCACAGCCAAGCCTGCCCCAGCGAGACCTGCCACCAAGGCATGGCTTTCGCTTGTGGGAAGACCGTAGTACCAGGCCAGAGTGCTCCAGGATACAATTCCGACCATGGCTGCAGCCACAGTGACCAAATTGATCACTTTAGGATCCACAATACCGGTCCCGATAGTGACAGCCACGGCAGTTCCCGACATGGTCCCCAGAACATTGAGGACGGTGGCCATGAGCACCGCCCGCTGAGGAGACATCACGCGTGTGGAGACGACAGTCGCGATAGCATTGGGGGCGTCGGTCCAGCCATTGACAAACTCCGCCGCCAAAACGAGCAGCAATACCAGCCACACATCCATGGACTTTCTCCCGTAGTCTCCTGGTGACTATAACAAAAAAGTTGCGTCTGCAACTTTTGACGAGTAAGTGACCCGCGTACCCACAGACTTCCGTCTGCGGGCCCCGGGGAAGTCAAACCGTTTATTTCCAACTCACGTGCTGGCGCCCCAGGGAGGAGAGTGAATGGCGCTTAGGAGGCTCTGTGCGTGTGAGACACCAGCTCCTCCACTCGCGACCGGATCTCATCTCGCACACTTCTGAATGCCCTGAGCCTATCGTCCTCACCCCCAGTAGCGAGGGCCGGATCGGGGAGAGGCCAATGGAGATGCTCTGTCTCTTTAGGAAAGGTCGGGCAGCTCTCAGCAGCCTCACCGCAGAGAGTAACGACCAAGTCGATCTTCCCCTTGGGAATAGCCTCTAAGGATTTGGACTGCTGATGTGAAATATCGATTCCTGTCTCTTTCATCACCTTGAACACCAGAGGGTGAACAGCCTTCGGCTCAGTTCCCGCGCTGTAGATGACTATCTCCTTGGGCGCCAGACGACGAGCGAACCCTTCGGCCATCTGGC
>VBLN01000009.1:16511-26163 GCA_005878685.1 Deltaproteobacteria bacterium
CTCCATCCTCCGCCTGCAGGGAAATTCGGACAGTCGTCCCCTTCTGTATTTTGCTCTCGATCTTGAGCTGCCCGTGATGGGCCTGGATGATGTGCTTCACAATGGCCAATCCCAGGCCCGTTCCCCCAAGCTCCCGGGAGCGCGCTTTGTCTACCCGATAGAAGCGCTCGGTCAACCTGGGAAGGTCCTTCTCAGGTATGCCGCATCCCGTATCCGCTACCGAGATCTCCACCAGGGGCGGCTGATGATTTCCGGAAAAAGCCAAAGAGGCGCTTACTTGGACCCGTCCCCCTGAGGGAGTGTACTTCACGGCGTTATCAATCAAATTGATGAGAAGCTGCTGCAGGCGATCCGAATCTCCGAGAATGAGAGGAAGATCCGGCTGGATCTTCTGCGCCAGCGCGATGTTCCTTTTCCGCGCCTGATCCTGAAAGATCTCTAACACCCGGCCGATCAGCTCCGTGATCTGCAACTTTTCTCTACTTATTTGGACCTTCCCTGATTCCAAGTCTGACAGGGCTAGGAGATCATCAATGAGCCGTCCGAGCCTTTCCGAATGACGATAGATGATGCTCAGGAACTGTTCTGTGTCTTTGGGATCGCCGGGGGGGGACTGAAGCAGAGTCTCCGCATAGCCCCGAATCGCCGTCAGAGGGGTGCGCAATTCGTGGGAGACGTTAGCGACAAAGTCGGAGCGAATCGTTTCCAAACGCTTGAGTTGCGTGACATCGTGAAAGACCAGGATATAACCGAGAGGCTTTTCGTCCGCTCCCCGCAGACTCACCGCATTGACACGGAACCACTGACCTTCGTCGAGGCAGATCTCCTTGGCGAAGCATTCCGCAGAACAATCACAGGCCAGGACCTCCCCCATCACTTTTTTCATTTCTGGATGGCGTGAGATCTCCAAAAGGGAGGCACCGCGCAGATCATGGGCCGGCGGCAATTTGAACATCCGCTGGGCGTTCTCGTTGATGAGAATCAGCCTTCCCTGGATATCCACCACCAGAACCCCTTCGATCATACATCTGAGAATAGACTCTACCTTTTCCTTCTCGGCTACGATCTCGCTGATCTTTTCCTGGATGCGGCGACTCATCTCGTTGAGATTTTTTTCGAGGAAACTCAGCTCATCCTTCCCTCTCGGCGAGAGCAATTCTTGCGGAGGAAAGCCCCCGGCGACTCTTTGAGAGAACTCTGCCATTCGTCGGACCCGGCGGCTCAGGTGCCGTGAGAAAGCGAAAGCCGAAAGTAGCCCCAAAACTGAAGCCAGAGCCAGCCCCGAGAGAATCGCCCGGTGTATCGAACCGATCGCCGCGTTGACGTGGCTCAGCGGGACCGAGAGGCGAATGACCCGTTTGTTGGCTCCTTCCTGATGGAGAACCGCTTGATAGAGCATCTCCTGAGATACGGTCGTGCTATATCGGACGCTCTTCGCGAGCCCCATGGAAAGGGCCTCGACCACTTCGGGCCTAGTCCCGTGATTTTCCATCGTGACTGACCGCTCATCGGAATCGCCCAAAACCTTTCCGTCAGGGTTGATCACCGTGATTCGGACTCCCAGATCCCGAGCCCACTCCCGGCAGAGCTCATCCAGAGCCTCTCCTTGAAGGCTGGAGGGAAGGAGCCGGCCTGCGAGCGCGGCCTCTTCCCGCATCTTTTTCGCTAGGGAAGAAACGTAAAAGTCTCGGACAAGATCTCCCAAATACAGGTAGACAAGGACAAAGAGGAGAAGAACGATCCCGAGGTAGGAGAGGAAAACCTTGAAGGCCAGTCTATTTGTCCAGGGCCCGGTCATCGAACTTGTAGCCTACTCCCCGCACCGTTAGCACCCATTCGGGCTTGCGGTCGTTCTTTTCTATCGCCTTTCTCAGCCTTCGGATATGGACATCCACGGTGCGAGGATCGACGAAGACCTCGCTCCCCCACACCCGATCCAGGAGTTGATCGCGGCTAAGAACCCGGTTGGGATTTTGGACTAGAAAACGGAGAAGCTCAAATTCCTTGAGGGTAAGGCGCACTGCTTTGCCGCTGACAAAAGTCTCGTACGTTGAGAAGTTGATTTTTAGGGGACCCTTTTCATAGAGCTCGATTCCTTCGGTCGGCGACGGAAGCTCGCTCCGGCGCAGGATCGCCTTGACCCTAGCCGTTAACTCTCTGGGGCTGAAGGGCTTGGTGAGGTAGTCGTCGGCTCCCATCTCCAAACCCACTACTCGGTCCGCCTCGCCGGCTTTAGCCGTAAGCATCAGCACAGGGAGTCGCGCTGTCTCAGGCCGCTCCCGCAATATTCGGCAGACCTCAAGCCCGGAGAGACTCGGCAGCATCAAATCGAGTATGACTAAGTCGGGTTTCTCCTGCCGCACGATCTTGAGAGCCTTCTCTCCATCCTCGGCTTCCAAAACCTTAAAGCGTTCCTGAGTCAGGTTATAATGGACCAGCTTCCGTATGTCCGGCTCATCTTCGACGATTAAGATTTTCCGTCCAGGCATCAGACTGAACCGTTCAAATGCTTCAACCAGAGTCATCTCTCAGATGGATTGGGGAAGTTCTTTGAGGTGGCGGATGCTCTTACCCTTCACAAGAAATATGACCATCTCGGCAATATTCGTTGCATGGTCGGCGATCCGCTCCAGATATTTTGAGATGAACCCGATCTTCATCGCCCGATTGATCGTGTGGGGATCCTCAATCATGAAGCTGATTGTCTCGCGAAAAATCTGACTATTGAGGTCATCGACCTGCTGATCGTCCTTACAAACTTTAAGCGCTAGATCCGTATCTTCGCGTACAAAGGCGTCCAAGCTCTCGCGGATCATTCGCTGCGAGATCTGCGCCATGCGTGGGATATCAATGTAAGGTTTGAGCTGGGGCTCACGGTTGAGCTCTAAGGCGCGCTCGCAGATATTCACAGCCGCTCCAGATCCGTCGTGATCTTCAATGCTGTTGTGATAAAGCGAAGATCGCGGGCCGCCGGCTGGTGCAAGGCGAGCAACCGAATGCAGAGATCGTCGATATCGACATCCAACCGGTTCACCTCGTGGTCCCTCTGGATGATCACTTCGGCCAAATTGGAGTCTCGATCGACCAATGAGTTGACCGCCTTCTGGATTTGATTCTCTACCAGTCCCCCCATGTAGAGAATATCCTCGCGGAGCTTCTTTAGGTCCTCCTCGTATTTCTTATCGGTATGTTCAGTCTGCATTTCGGCTCTCCGTTAACCGAACCGGCCAGTAATATAGTCTTCGGTTTGTCTTTTCTCTGGCGTGGTGAAGATATCGCCCGTCGCGCCGAATTCTACCAGTTCGCCCAGGTAGAAGAAAGCCGTATAGTCTGACACACGAGCCGCCTGCTGCATGTTGTGCGTGACGATGACAATAGTGACACTGTCTTTAAGCTCATGGATCAATTCCTCGATCTTAGCCGTAGCGATAGGATCGAGAGCCGAGCAAGGCTCATCCATGAGCAAGACCTCAGGATCGACAGCCAACGCCCGCGCAATGCAGAGACGTTGCTGTTGCCCACCGGAGAGACTGGTACCAGGTTTGTGGAGATCGGACCTTACCTCCTCCCACAAGGCCGCCATTTTTAAGCTTTTTTCGACTTTATCCTCGATGATCCTCCGATCTCGGCTCCCGTTGAGTTTAAAACCGGCGGCCACATTGTCGTAAATGGACATAGTAGGAAACGGATTGGGCTTTTGGAAGACCATGCCGACCCTGCGCCGAACCTCCACAGGATCGATTCCAGATCCATAAAGATCTCCGCCATCGAGCAGGACCTTGCCTTCAACTCTAGCGCCGGGCGTCACCTCATGCATCCGGTTGAGGCAACGGATGAAGGTCGACTTGCCGCACCCGGAGGGACCAATAATGGCGGTGACCTTCTTAGTCTTGATGGAAAGCGTAACATTGTTGACGGCAAGGGATTTGCCGTAGTAGGCCCTTAGTTCCTCAACGCGGAGGCGCGTTTCGTCCGGCGTCATTTCGGGTTGATTCCCCGGAAGGTGAAAGTCTATGTCCCTCTGCCTCCCCTCCACTGCGTAGCCTTCTTTACTCATTGGACTTCCCGCGTAAAAATACCCGGGTAAGAACGCTCGTGACTAGAACCACCATCAACAGCACAAAGGAAGCTGCCCACGCTTTTCTGTGCCAGTCCTCATAGGGGCCGGTGGCATAGGTGTAAATGAGCAACGGCACGGTTGCTATGGGCTTTTTAAGATTGAGGTTCCAGAACGGATTGCCGAAAGCCGTGAAGAGCATAGGAGCCGCTTCTCCCAATGCTCTGGCTATCGCCAGAACCACACCGGTTAACAGGGCTCGTGACGAGACCGGCAAGACGACCCAGAGAATCGTCCTCCACTTTGGAATGCCAAGAGCGAGAGAGGCCTCACGTAGAGACACGGGGACGAGCCGAAAGGCTTCGTGGGCAGTGATCAAGATGATCGGGATCATGATAAAGGCGTAAGCAACAGAACCGGATAGACCAGAAAAACTGCCCAGAGGTCGCACAACCAGAGCGTAGGCGAAGAGGCCAACCACGATAGACGGAACGCCTGTCAAAACTTCGGCTAAAAACCGAACGAATCTCCCAAGCTGAGCGCTGGGAAACTCGTTGACGAAGATCGCGGCCCCCACACCGATGGGAACCGCCATTAGAGTTGCCACTACTACAACCATAGCGCTCCCTACTAGGGCATTTGCTATCCCTCCACCTGTCTCCCCTGCAGGGAGTGGAAGAGCTGTAAGAAATTCCCAGTTGATGTAGGAAGCTCCCTGGTAGAGCACATAGCCCAAGATCATGAGAAGAATGAACACGGTCACGCCGGTGCAAAACAGCATTCCGATCCAAGCCAGCCATTCTATGCCTTTGCGATATAGATAATGTTGCCTTGAAGCGCCGGTTCCTGCTCCATATAGAGTGTTCCCCGCCATATGTCTACTCCAAGATCGCGATTCTGCCCTTTGAGAGGCGCCAGAGGAGAAGTTGAGCGAGCAAGCTGATAATAATCGTGATGCCGAACAGAACTAGTCCGACATAGATCAGAGACGAAACGTAAAGGCTATAGGTCGCCTCGGCGAATTCACTCGCGATCTGGCTGGCCATGCTGTGCACTGGGTCGAACAGGGAGTGAATAAGATCGAAAGAATTGCCTCCCACCATCGTCACTGCCATCGTCTCTCCAATGGCCCGACCCAACCCCAGGATCACTGCGCCAAGAAGACCTGTGCGAGCATAGGGAAGAGCCACTTTCCAGATTGCTTCCCATTTTGTCGCGCCCAAGGCTAACATCCCTTCGATCTGCGTTCGCGGTACCGTGAGGAGGATGTCCCGAGAAATAGCAGCGATGATAGGCGTAATCATGATAGCCAAGATCGCACTGCCGGCCAGCACGCCCACGCCATATACGGCCGGGCCGTTGAATAAGGGAAACCATCCGAAATTGGCTTTGAGCCAGACCTGTAGGACTCGGATCACAGGCACCATGACAAAAAGCCCCCAGAGCCCAAAGATAATGCTTGGGATGCCCGCGAGCAGTTCTATGGGATAGGAGATCACAGGGCGGAGCCACTTGGGAGTATAAAAAGAAATGAAGATCGCAGAGCCGATGCTGATCGGGACTGCTAATAGGAGAGCAATAAATGCCTTAACTATCGTGCCAACGATGGTGGGGAGTGTCCCAAACTGCCGCGCCACCGGATCCCAAGTTGTGCCAACGAGAAACTTGAGACCGAACTGTCTAATGGCCTCCCAGGAACCTCTGAAAAGATCCAGCACTAACAGGATTACAAGGAATATCACACAGAATGCGAGACCTCGCGTTAGCGTGTAGAAGAATCGATCTCCCAAGTTGATCACCTGAGCGTCGGGATGAACTAGCTTACCAGAGGCTCTGGTTAGGAGTCTACCCAGAGGCCGGTTGATCACTTGTGGTTCGCCTTGCATCTAAATTCCCTGTTGTTCGTTCCTAGTTTTGAGTCAACCTCTAACTCAAAACTCAGCACTCAACACTTAAAAACTAATTCAAGACAGGACGGCCGTTGACTTTGATCCTTTTGACCAAGCTCTCCGCTTTCTTTAAGGCTGCACCTTTAAGCGGAGCGTACTCCAGAGGGAGGGCGTATTGCTGGCCCTCGTGAATCATCCACCAGGCGAGATTTGCCACGGCATCCGCCTTGGCTTCGTCCCTCTGGTTCTCATAGACCAACAACCAGGTAAAGCCGGTGATCGGGTAGGCCTTGGAATTGGCGCTGTCAGTGACCATGACCTCCATGTTGTCAGGGAGATTGGGCTGGTCGGCTGCCAACGCCGCGCCTTCGAGACTAGGCTCAACATAGGTGCCCGCCTTGTTTCGCAGCTGCGCCCAGGCCATGTTGTTTTGCTTGGCGTATGCCAGCTCTACGTAACCGATCGCCCCAGGAATCTGTTGGACGGAATTAGCCACTCCCTCGTTGCCCTTTCCACCAACGTCTCCAGGCCAGTTGACCGAGGTCGCGAAGCCAACCTTATCCTTCCACTCTTGGCTCACTTTGGAGAGATAATTGGTGAAGATGAAGGTTGTGCCGGAGCCGTCCGACCGATGCACTACGGCGATAGTCAGGTCGGGCAGCTTGAGACCGGAATTCAGAGCCTTGATGCGGTTATCGTTCCAGTTATTGATCTTTTTAAGATAGATATCCGCCAAGAGTTCGGGAGTTAGCTTCAGTTGCCCTCTCTGAATGCCCGGTAGATTGTAGACGATCGCTTCTGCGCCAGCCACCGTGGGAATATGGAGGACTGGGCCGGCCTTAGTTTCAGCCTTTTGTTTTTCGTCCATGATCCCGACGGAGCCGCCAAAATCCACCGTCAGCTCTTGGAGCTGTCGGATGCCGCCTCCGGAGCCGATGGACTGGTAATTAACCTTGACGTTGCACAGCTTATTGTATTCCGAAAACATCTTTGAATAGAGTGGATAGGGAAAAGTGGCGCCTGCTCCGGTAAGTTCCTTAACCCCTTTGGTAGGACATCCCGCCATCGCCATGGCGCCGCTGAGCAGCAACACTGCGGCCGCAGCAACTATTGAGAATCCTTTGACTTTCATTGGTTTTATCTCCGTTTTTCGTTCTGTAACCTTAAATTGTTACGAGTATATTACAAAAGAATGAAGCCTCGGTTAACGACTACGATACGGTGTTCGACGGTGTGCCACCATGTGTCACCTCCTGAATATGGTTTCTCTTTTTGTATCTTCGATTTGCTCGGAAGATTAATGGTCAAATATGAAAAGAAAATGAAGTTAGAGTTAAGAGGTGGTGAAAGCTAAAACTTTCTGTTAATTCTTAGTTCATTTGTTCTTCATTGATCTGTAACTTCGTTAGACCTAAATTGTATTTGTATGGATAGAACTATCATCGTTGGCGATGTGCACGGATGTTACTTCGAGCTCACGGCCTTGCTGGAGGAGATCGGGGTCCGTGACGAGGACAGATTGGTTTTCGTAGGCGATTTGATTACTAAAGGACCGGCGAATCGTGAAGTTCTTGAGTTTATCCGGCAGCGAAGGAACTGCGAATCCGTACTGGGGAATCACGAATATCTCCTCTTGCAGCACTATCGCGGTCAACAGGTCGCATTGGAGTCAGCGCATCGCCAGACTATCGCGGAGCTGGGAAAAGACTTTGAGGTTTTCATGAACTTGGTTGCTAAGTTTCCCTATTATATCGATCTGGGGAATTATCTCGTCGTCCATGCCGGCATCCGTCCGGGCCTTCCTATGGAAAAGCAAAGCGTAGAAGATCTGACTCAGCTTCGCACCTTGAATGGCCCCCGACCTGGCAGCAAAGCCGGGATTCCTTGGTTTGAGCGCTACCGAGGGGAGAAGACTGTGATCTTTGGTCATTGGGTATTCGATTCCCCTTTGATTCAAGCGAACGCTATAGGAATAGACACCGGGTGTGTTTACGGCGGACAGCTCACGGCGTTCATCCTCCCAGCCAACCGCCTCGTCAGTGTCCCAGCGGTTAAGGCATACGTCAAGAAAGGATAAGTCCAATGTCTTCAGCCATGAAAATGTACGGGAAACATCGCTTCCCGGGCCGACTCTTCATCGTCGAGGGAATCGACGGCTCCGGCAAGAGCACGCAGCTCTCTTTGCTCCATAAATGGCTAGAGTCAGAGGGTTACGTAGCCTCTTTTAGTGAGTGGAACTCGTCGCCGTTGGTCCAGGATGTGACTCGGAGAGGGAAGAAAAAAAAGATGCTCACACCCATGACCTTTAGTCTCATCCACGCCACCGATTTTGCCGATCGTACGGAACACGATATTATTCCCCCCCTTAAGGCTGGCGCCGTAGTCCTTGCAGATCGCTATATCTACACAGCCTTCGCTCGCGACGTCGTCCGCGGAGTTCACCCCGAGTGGGTCAGGGGACTGTATGGTTTTGCTGTCAAACCAACCGTCGCTTTCTACTTCCGCACACCCCTCGACATCGCGATGAAAAGAATCCTTGGGGGTCGAGACGCGATCAAATACTATGAAGCCGGCATGGATTTGCACCTGAGCGAAGACGATGATATAGAGGAGAACTTTCGTATTTTTCAAGGTCGGATTGTCGAACAATACGAAAAGATGATCGACGAGTTCGGATTGGTGGTGATCGACGCCACTCTTTCTATCGAGGAACAACAGGCCCAGATGCGGCAGATTGTCACTGAGGCTTTGACTGGCACGAAGAAAACAAGGATCCGACGATGGCTCGATTTAGCTTCTTTGCAGAAGGGCTCCCGGGCATAGATCTCGAAGAGCTTAAGGGGAAGCTCATCGTGCTGGAAGGCACGGACGGGGTAGGCCGCTCCACGCACATCACTCTGCTGAAGCAGTGGTTAGAAAATAACGGCCACGCGGTGTTGGATACCGGCATGACCCGCTCGGCCTTGGCCGGTAAGCGGCTGCGCCAGGCCAAGGAAGGCCATACCTTGGGTGGCGTCACCATGAGCCTCTTTTATACGACCGACTTCGCGGATCGACTGGAGAACGAGATGATCCCCGCGCTTAGGGCGGGATTTATCGTTCTCACAGATCGGTACATCTATTCCCTCATGGCCCGGGCCATCGTGCGCGGCGCCGACCCGGAGTGGATCAAGGATGTCTACGGCTTCGCTCTGAAGCCCGATGCGATCTTTTACCTGCGGGTTAAGATCGATGACCTGATCACACGGGTCATCCAGAGCACGGGGTTCGATTATTGGGAGTCGGGGATGGATTTGCATCTAGGTGAAGACATGTACGACAGCTTTGTAGAATACCAAAGCCGGTTGTTGACTCAGTTTGACAAGATGGTCGAAGGTTACGGGTTCGAAGTCATCGATGCGTCTGGTTCCATCGAGGATGTCTTCGACGATCTCAAAAACCGCGTCTCCCACGCTCTCAAGAACAATCGTGAGATCGCTCCGCGCGGGACCAAGAATTGGCGACCCCTCCTTAATGGGACTATCTGCCGACTTGCGTTTGCTCTGAGCTGGGCATCGTGGATTCACCGGCGAGACGGAAGATGTGATCTACCGCCGCGTTTTGCCGTAAGCGATCCTTTTGCAATTCCGCGAGCAGCAGGCGTGCCGCGTCAGGTTGGCGCAGCAAGAATTGCGGCCGCGCCATTGTCTCGGCGATGGCTTGATGG
>VBLN01000465.1 GCA_005878685.1 Deltaproteobacteria bacterium
CCCGTCTGGAAGCGAAGTGATAAAAGTGAGATAAATAGCCCCCATACCTCCCCGTAGCATAAGGTATAGGTTTGTCAAGTATATAAGTACCCCAAATAAACTCTAGCCATGAAACATGAAAGAAAACAAGACCTTGCATTCAGTCTTGCATTCCGTATGGTGTCTGTGGTAAAAAAAATTACACTTTAGGGTTAGTACTCAAAGTGGGCTTTGCCCGCTTTTTTATTTTGGGGCGACGATGGTTCCTGATTCGACCCTCACTCGGGTGTGGGAGATAGCGGCCCCATTGGCTGCGGATGAAGGGATGGAGATCATTGACATTGAGCTGCGACGTGAGGGAAGAAAAGGGGGGCGAGTGCTCAGGCTTTATTTGGACAAAGAGGTGGGGCCAAACATCGATGATTTGACTCGAGTCAGCCGCAAGCTGGGCGACCTCTTGGACCTCGAGGGGGCGGTCGATGGGCCCTATAACTTAGAAGTTTCTTCACCCGGCATCAACCGCTTGCTCAAAAGGGCGGAACATTTTATTCGTTATACAGGCAAGCGCATTAGGGTTCGAACCCGGGAGATGATTGAAGGCAGAAGGTCTTTTTTGGGGCTTCTCAAAGAGGTCAAGGACGGCGGCATCGTGCTCTCCCAGGATGGAGCCGAGTTTCATATCCCGCTCACGGCCATCGAGAGGGCGAATTACGAACACGACTGGAGCGCCTAAAATGCAGCAAGATTTGAATCGAGTCATAGAGCAGGTCAGTAAAGAAAAGGGCATCGACAAATCCATTCTGATCAGCGCCTTGGAAAACGCCATGGTGTCGGCGGCCAAGAAGATGTTTGGCCACCAGCGCAAGATCGAGGCGCAGTATAATCCCGATCTTGGTGAGGTCGAGCTTTTCGAAGCCAAGACCGTTGTCGAGCAGGTCAATGACCCTGCGCTCGAGGTCAGCTTGCAAGAGGCACGAGACAATCTCGACCCGGACGCTCAGGTCGGCGATGAGCTTCTCTGTAAATTGGACACCAGCTCGTTTGGCCGCATCGCCGCGCAGGCGGCTAAGCAGAATATTGTTCAAAAAGTGAGAGACGCCGAGCGGGAAATCATCTATAACGAATTCAAGGGGCGCGAGGGACAACTGGTCAACGGCATCGTACAACGCTTTGAGAGGAAAAATATCATTGTGAACTTAGGCAGGACGGACGCGATTCTTCCCGAGAAAGAACAGGTTCCTCGAGAGCGCTATCGGCAAAGCGACCGCGTTCGGGCTTACATCGTGGCCGTGGAGATGACGAGCCGGGGTCCACAGATTATTCTTTCTCGAACCCACCCCGGAATGCTGGTGAAGCTCTTCGAGCAGGAGGTCCCCGAGATCTACGAAGGCATCGTCGAGGTCAAAGGGGCGGCCCGGGAACCTGGGGGGCGGGCAAAGATCGCTGTAGTTTCCCATGATCCGGATGTGGATCCGGTCGGGGCGTGTGTAGGCATGAAGGGGACGCGGGTACAGGCGGTGGTCCAAGAACTGCGGGGCGAGAAGATCGACATCGTTCACTGGACGGCGGACCAGGCAGCGTATGTGTGTCGTGCCCTGGCTCCGGCTAAGGTCTCGAAGATCATCATTGACGACGAAGAGCACAGCATGGAGGTCATCGTTCCCGATGATCAACTTTCCCTTGCTATCGGGAAGAGGGGTCAGAATGTGCGCCTCGCGGCTCGCTTAACCGGATGGAAGATCGATGCTCGCAGCGAATCCGAAGCCGAGGAGGAGACACGGCGGGCGCGCAGCTCACTCGGAGCTATTCCAGGGGTCAACGATATGGTTGCAGAGTTGATCTATCAGGCCGGTTTTAAGTCGGCAGAGGAACTGGCCGAAGCTGAGCTGGAGACTATTCTTGAAATAGAGGGAATCGGGCCGGAGAAGGCGGAGACAGTCTATAAGTCGAGCCGCGAGTATGTTGCGGAGAAGAAGCGGAAGGAAGAAGAGGAAAAAGCAAAGACGGCCGCTCAAGTTGAAACGGGGTCCGCGCCTACAAAGCCGGAGAGACGACCTAAAGAGGTGGAAAAGATTGAAACGAGGCCACCGTCCTCAGCGGACTTGTCTCGGATGTGGCACAAGAGATGACCAAGGGAAACTGCTCCGCTTTGTACTCCGGGCGGATGGCGAACTGCGATTAGATAGGCTAGGAGAAGGACGCGGAGGTTATCTTCACAAAACAGAGGAGTGTTGGCAATCGTTCTTACGCAAGAAAAGCCTCTACCGATCGCTCCGTTCAGAGATCGGACGGGAGGCAAGAGAGAGATTGGTCCTGACACTGCGGCAATCGGTTGCTGGAGCAAGAGATGGTAAAGACAAGAGTTCACCTACTGGCCAAGGAACTGGGAATAGAGCCTAAGGAGCTTATCGCCCATCTTGAGAAGTTGGGGATACGGGGAAAGAAGGGGCAGAGCTCCCTGGAAGACGAGGAGGTGGCTCGTATTCGCGCGGCCTTGGCGGCGCCGGCAAAGCCTCAAGTCATCGTCGGGGAGGAAAAGATCGTAGCGGATCGTGTAGTCACCGCAGAGGATCAGAGTTTGGGCGAGATTCAGGCTCACGAAAAGACTGTAGAGCGGCGGGTCCGAGCCAATGTCATCCGCCGCCGCACGAGTCGAGTAGAGGTCATTTCTCAAAGCCCGCCGGTAGCAGCAGCGTCCCGAGAGTCGCCAATTGAAGAAACAGCCGCGCCAGAGATTTCTGAGGGGGTTTCTTCTCGTGGGGAAGTTGCTCCGCTGCAACCTGCA
>VBLN01000466.1 GCA_005878685.1 Deltaproteobacteria bacterium
ATCCATGATGGTTTCCGTCGTGATGTTCTGACTGAGCAACTCCATCACGCGGATCCTGGCACGAGGCGAAGAACAGGGAATATGAAACGATGCGGGCGATACGTTCGCGCTGAGGCGCAAGCATCGAAGAGTCTCTTCGGGCCAAGTGATCGGGCGCGGGCTGACCAGAGACTTGCCCTGTTTTGCGACCACCCTTCCTCCGATCATCGTCGAGTCAACCCGCACATCATCGAGGTTTTCGAGAAAGGCGATATCCGCGTACCGGCCGGGAGCGACCCCACCGACCTCCTGCTCCAAACCTGAATAAGTCGCAGGATTTAGTGTCGCAGCTTGAATGGCTTGCATGGGAGACGACCCCAGCTCGATCGCACGGCGCACAACGAAATCCATGTGCCCATCCGCCGCCACGTCATCGGGAGCCATGCCGTCCGTCACCAAAATGAGGCGTTGGGTGTTCAGCCTTCGAGCAATAACCGGCTTTAATGTCCTCTCCAGATCGCGGCGGAAAGAGCCTTCACGCAACATCATCCAGTATCCCGAGCGCAGTCTCTCCAGCGCGTCCCGCGGCGATAGCGCAAAGCTTCTGATCTCTCGTCCTTGCGGTGTGACCATGAATGATTTTTCCCCGCTCCAACGCCATCTCGATCCTCTCCAAAAGTTCTTGGTCCCCCTGAACCAGCCGTAGCCAAGAAACGATCTCCCCTAACCCTATCACCCGCGGATCATCCAAGCCCGCGGCGACCTCGGATTGCGAAAGAGATGCTGTGCTGCACAGCAGCGGGTCCTGAGGAGCGACCATGGAGATGACCGTGTAGACGCGAAGCGGATGCGCCTCCACCTCGTCAAGAAAAAGCTTCACTCCCTTAAAACCAAAGACGGTTGCCGGCTCGTCGCAGGAGGCCACAAGCGCAGTCGTTCCATGAGGCAGGTAGGCTTGGAGGTATTCATAGGGACGGCAAAAATGGCCGATGTGGGTGTGGGCGTCGATGAAACCGGGAGAGACATACAGGCCGCGGGCGTCCAATACCTCAGTCGCATCCCCACGTGTGTGCGCGGCGCTCGGTCCGACGTAGCAAATTCTCCCATCCAGAACTGCAATCTCCATCCCATCGAGGATTTCACCCGAATAGACGTTGACCAGCTTTCCTCCGATGATAATCAGGTCGGCCTTGATTTCACCCATCGCCCCTCGGATGAGCCGCTCTATCTGCGCTCTGGAACGCGCCATGACAACTCTTTAACACACAGAAAGCTGCTTTACCAAAGAAGTATGCTCGGCGCCTGCCCGTGACACTTGCAATCAAGTTAATTCGTCCACATCGGCTTCTCGCCGACAAAATAAACCTACTGAGTATCCGCCCACCTTTTTTTCAAGTCACTCGCACCCGGGAATTGACAATCCATGATCATCGATTGTCATTCTCATCTGGTTCCTAAGAGCTGGTTTCATCCTAAGTCTCCGCAAGCGATTTTTAACATCGAGGGACTGTTAGAGCAGCAGGATAAGGCGGGAGTAAATCTCACCGTCTTCGGCAACAACTGGATCCGCACTCCTTCGGGGCGCGATTCCTTAGACATCGTGAAAGAGTTTAACGAGTTCGCCACTGAAGTAACGACCAAGTATCCAGGCCGGCTGCTTGGTCTGGCATCGGCGGTCCCTTTCGGTGATGATCGGATGCTGCGAGAGACTGAGCATGCGATCCGGCAATGTGGGTTGAAGGGGATCATGGTCGGCTCCAGCGTTGACGGCGAGTATCTCGACTCTCCCCGCGCCCTGCCCTTCTTTGAGTTGGTCACTGAGCTGGATGTGCCGCTCTTCGTCCATCCGCCGCGCGTGACTATCGGAGCTGAAAAGATGGAAATCTTCCGCCTGCCGGAAATGGTAGGAAGACCCTTCGACACGACTTTATCGCTCACCCGCTTTATCTTAATGGGTGGTCTGGAAAAATTCCCCAAGCTCAAGCTGATCTGCGCCCATGTAGGCGGCGCCCTGCCCATGCTGCCGGGCCGGCTCGGATTTGGATACGAGCTTCGGCGCGATATGAGCTTCGGCCCCTGGGAGCCGGACGTTTTAACAAAGCCGCCCGCCGCATACATCCAGCAACTCTACCTCGATACAGTGAGCCTCCACACACCCGCGGTCCTTTGCGCCGTGCAAACCGTCGGCGCAGACCGCGTTGTCTTCGGCAGCGACTTCCCTCCGGTCCCGATTCCCCTCAAGAGATCCGTCGAAGTCGTCGAAGCTTTAGCCGTTTCGAAGGAGGAGAAGGAAAAGATCCTGGGAGGCAACGCGACAAAGTTGTTGCGCCTCGCCGGATAGGTTATTTCATGTTTCCCGGTGCACGGGTCTTAGCGGAAATCTTACTGCGAACTGCGATCATCTATGTTGTTGTTCTCGCAGGGGTCCGACTGAGCGGGAAACGGGAAGTGGGTCAGATGACGCCATTTGATCTGACGCTTCTTCTGTTGATCAGCAATGCCGTGCAAAACGCGATGACCGGGCCCGACACCTCGTTAGCCGGAGGCGTGGTTGCCGCGGCCACTCTCTTGTTGCTGAACTACGGGGTTGCCGAATTTTCCGGCATGAACCGCCGCTTCCGCAAGTTTATCCAAGGCTCGCCTACTCTTCTAGTCCACAACGGCAAAGTCATTGAATCCCATATGGCCCGCGAGCACGTTACCCTCGATGAGCTTGAAGGTGCGCTGCGCGAGCACGGCATCGCGCAACTGCAGGATGTCGCACTGGCGGTGTTGGAAGTTGACGGCACCATCAGCTGCCTCAAATACGACGATGTCTCTCAGAATATCGCGTCGCACCGCCGTCTCAAGTTCCTGCACAAGCATCGATAAACTACACATCACGATTTTCTTGTCTCCGGCTCATCTCTCCCTAGGTTTCCCGTCTCTTCCTTAATATGAAGCGTTTGCCTGCTGGCAACCAACATCGAAGACAGTTATAATAGCTTGAACGAACTAACCGAAAAGGGAGCCGATCATGATGGCGTCAAGATACTGTCGTTGGGCGCTGATTCTTGCGATAGTTTTGTTCTTCGCCGGCTGCAACAAGAAGGAGAAAGCCGCCTCTAACCCGGCTCAAGACCTTTCCAAACAAACTCAATCCTACGTTACAAATCGAGACACCATAGTCAAAAGCGGCCCGGGATCTCAGTTTAAGAGTCTCACTCGGATCAAGAGAGAGACCAAAATTGACGTTGTTGGAAGAGAGGGAGATTGGCTCCTGGTTGTGTCCAAGCACGGCAATCCTCCGGGATATATCGACGCCAGAGATGCCGATCCTGCCGACGAGGGATCTAGACCGCCGACCCCAAAGATCCAAGGACAATACGTAGTCGTAGCGGACACCACCGTGCGCAAGGGACCCGGTCCGGAGTATGC
>VBLN01000010.1 GCA_005878685.1 Deltaproteobacteria bacterium
TCTCCGGATTGTATCTGCCCTGATTGAATCCGCCGCCCTTCTGACTGCGAATGATCACCGCCACGGTGCGCTCGCCGACGGTGATCTCCGTGTGGATCTCGTTGGGTCTCACGAGATCGATCTCTCCGGGTCCAACGAGACGATCGCTGCTCTTCCTGATCTCCACGTAGCCCGGCCTGGAGCCATCGTCTAGCCGTTCGTAGCGCTCGATGCGCTCATGCCCGTCGAGCACGCCATAGAGCGTGTAGATGTGAGCATGGTCGTGAATGCGCGCGCGCTGGCCTTGCCTGGCGGCTCCCTTCGTTAGGCCGTTGATCGCGAATCCGTAGTCCGGGTCTTCGTAGAAAAGCAGGTTTTCGGCCCGTCCGCCAGCCGCGACGCAGTCCGGCCAGCTCTTCGAAGCCTCCAGCACCTCAGGATCAGCGAGCAGCTCCGCCAGAATCGGAGACAGCGCCGTCCACCGCTTGTCCAGGTCCGGCTCTTTGGCGAACAGCTCGCGCGCCCGGCTGATGAAACGTTCGAGTGCGGTTTGACTCTTGGTCTCCATGACCATGATCCTCCCTATTCGCGGACTGATTGTGTGCCATCACCGGCGCGCCCGGCTTTTGCCGCGTGCGGCACGTCGTTCACCGAATAAAAGCGCGCGCAATTGTCCCAGAGAATTTTGCGCTTATCGTCGTCTGACAGCGGCAGCTTGAGAAAGCTGTCCACGGCCGCCGGATACCTGGAATCGCCATGCGGATAATCGGTCGAGAAGACGAGCTGGTCGCTGCCGAACTCCTCGATCATGTAACGCGCCGGGCCTTCGTCCGGCTCCACCGATACGAAGCACTGACGCTTGAAATAGCCGCTCGGCGCCATAGTGAGCTCCGTCATGAACACGTCGCCCTCCCGCTCGTAGCCCTCATCCATCCGCCATAGCAGCCAAGGCACCCACGAACAATTGGCCTCGAGAAACGCAACCTTGAGCTTCGGGTGGCGAGCGAGAACGCCACCGGCGACGAAGCTGCCGAGGCCGAGCATCTGCTCGAACGGCTGCCCATAGAAGCGCCGGAGCCCGAAGTTGGGCTCGAAGTGATCGCCGCTCTGGCGCGAACGCGATCCCGTCGCCTCATGGAAGCCCACGGGGATATCGAGCCCTTCCAGCGTCTCCCATAGCGGCTCGTAGTAAGGGTCATGCCAGTTCTTGCCGTTGACGATATTGGAGCGCAGGAAGACCGCCCGAAACTTGAGCTCTTCCACCACCCGGTGAGTTTCCTCGATGGCGTCCCGCAGGTCGTACACGGAAAGCATCCCCGCGCCGAGCAGCCGCGCGGTGTCGGTCTGGCAGAAATCAAACATCCAGTCGTTGTAGGCCCTGGCGATGGCGGCGGCGAACCTTGGGTCTCGATCCGGGTGGGTCAGCACGCTCAGCCCGCGGCTGGGGTAGAGCACCGCAACGTCGATCCCTTCCACGTCCATCGCCTCAAGCTGAACATCGGGCCCCCAGCCGCGTCGAGCGTGGTCTCGGTAGAGTTTTTGGTTCTTCTCATAGTTGTGACCCCGATGCGGCACCCCGCTGGTCCGCCTGGCGCTGGGTTCTTCGTCGGGGAAGATCACGCCCAGGTCGCGCACGTTATCCGATGTCCTACCCCGAGGCGCGATCGATCTGAACTCCGGGGCGATGTAGCGCTCCCATAGGTCGGGCGGCTCCATGATGTGCAAGTCGCTGTCGAATACTTTGAATCCATGTTTTGCCATGACCTTCTCCTCAAACTCCGGTTTCCGAGTCTCGAATTAACTCCAAACTAAAGACTCGAAACTTCAATTTGGAGCGTAATGCCGTCAAATGCTACTTGTCAAGTCAATCGCTCGCCTGACCGTTGCCTGATACTTCACGCCTATTCGTCGGCGCTTGCGGTTTAGAAACTCGACTCACGCCGTTGAGTTGACAGGCGGCAGCTTGTGCCTGTAGAGAGAGGTCAAGACTCCAGCGTATCAAAATGTTATGAACAACCAACCCATCGCGGCACCGGCCACTATCATCGGCGCGCAGCCACTCGAAGCTACTGAGGCGCAAAAGCGGCTTGCCCTCGGACTCATTAGTACCTGTCACACTTTGAATCATCTCCAGTACAGTATCACAGCTGTGATCTTCCCCGTGATGATGAAGGAGCTTGGTTTCGGCTTGCTACAGCTGGGAGTGCTATCCGCCATCTCAAATTTTGTTGGACAAGGTCTCCAGGTCATCTACGGTTTTCTCACCGGCTTTCTCAAACGCACGGTGGTTCTTGGCATCGGCAATGCGATCGTGGGCGTCTCCGCCATAGCGCAATATTTCGTCGGCAGTTATCCACAACTCCTGGCCGCACGAGTCGTCATCGACGCCGGCTCGAGCCCCCAGCACCCCCTCGGCGCGAGCGTCTTATCGCGCTATTTTCCTCGAGCCCGTGGCTGGGCGCTCACCTTTCACCATTCAGCGGGCAGCCTGGGATCATTCATGGGCCCGGCTTTGGCGTCGATCGCTCTCCTGTACATGGGTTGGAAGACGGCCTTTGTCGTTTTTGGAATCCCTAGTCTGGTGATGGGGCTGACTCTCTTCATGGTCCGTGACCATGCTGCGGCGCCCGACGAGACGAAAGGCCGGAAAGCGAATTTCCAAGCCAATCTGGACGCCTATCGGCTTTGCCTCAAGAACCGCAACATCCTGTTCACATCCCTGGTTTTAATGGTGGGGGCGGCGGGACGGGGAACGGGGATCAACATAGCTTATCTTGTGCCCTTCTTCATGGATCGATTCGGAATCACTGCGTCTGCCGGCGGATTGGTTCTGACCGTGTTGCAGGGCGCCGGCCTCGTCGGACCCCTAGCGATCGCATCGTTTTCGGATCGTTTCGGTAGGCGCGCCTTGGTCACTCAGGCCACCCTGCTGTTGTCGGCGATCATGAGCGTCTGGCTTGCGCATCATACCTCGCTGGGGCCGCTCTTCTACCTGAATCTTATTCTCTACGGTGCGGTTGTCGAAGCTCGGGGCTCGCTCACACAGACGATGATCAGCGATTTTGCCAGAGACGAATTAACCGATGCCGCTTTTTCGATCTACTATTTCGTGGGCTGCATCTCCGGGCCGATTTGGACTTTGATTGTCGGCTACGTCATGGAGCACCACGGTTTCACAGCCGCTTTTTACGTTGCGGCCTCGACGTACATCGGCGGCATGGTGCTGCTAACATTTGTCAAAGAGAAGTGAGGCCAACCTGCTGCTGGAGCGGCCGTTCGCTTGTACCCCTCAGCGGGTGGTGTTAGGCGGAGCGCTGCATCGGTCGATCCGGGCTTGATCCCATCAGTGACTCAGATCTGCTCCTGCTATTACCAGCGAATGACGATAGGATTCAGCGGTTGGTACTTTGGATTTTTCCTCGCTTCGAGCTGACGAACGGGATTCTTGGCATCAATGTCAGCGATGCGCGTGGACTCCGTGAGATCGGAGAGGTAATCTTGAAAAGTGTACCGGTCAGGAACGGAGTGAATCTGCAAGTCGATGGCAAACTGATCTTCGCGATCGCTCTTGTCCCTCTCATATGCGATGGCAGGGGCGGCCACCAGTGAAGCAAGGATAACCAGGCTGAAAATCCGGTTTTTCATAACATCCTCCTTCCCTGTGTCTAGTGAAGCAAGTCGGGTGCCAGATGATAAACCGCTAAAATTATGGCACTTTTTTCATGCGACCTAAGAAAGATGTATGGAATTTTTACCTACAGGTCGCGCGCCAGAGAAATTTCTACCGCGTTATATATCGTGAAGGATTGTTTTGAACTAGCTTGAAAAGAGCGGCGGCTCACAATAAAAGTAACTGTCGAAAATAGAGGTGGAAAACCGCAAGAGCAGGATCGCAGCATTTAAAGGGCGAGAGTGATTTCGTTATAATAAGGATACGGAGGCCCATGCCTTACCAGACTAGGAGCATTGTCTTCGGAGGCGGATCCATCACCCCTGCCGTGAAGGCGTTGATCATCGCCAACGTTGCCGTCTTTCTGCTTCAGGCCCTGATGGATCACTCGTTCATTATCATCTTTGGCCTAGTCCCCTATCTCGTCTGGTCCAAACTTTATATCTGGCAGATCTTAAGCTACCAGTTTCTTCACGGCGGAATCTTTCACGTCCTATTCAACATGCTGGCACTCTGGATGTTTGGATGCGATCTGGAGCGGCGATGGGGCAGCCAGTTTTTTCTGAAGTACTACACGATCTGCGTTGCGGGCGGGGCGATCCTGAACGTGCTCTTTTTGCCCAATCAAACTGTGCCCAGCATCGGCGCCTCGGCCGGGATCTACGGGATCCTGCTTGCCTATGGGCTCCTTTATCCCAACCGCATCATTTATTTCTACTTCCTCTTCCCAATGAAAATGAAGCATTTTGTGGTCATCATCGGGGCGATCTCTCTGTATTCGTCGCTCACCGCGACGCAATCCGGCATCGCCCACCTCGCTCATCTCGGAGGGATGGGCGTTGGCTACTTCTATTTGCGTTGGGGCAATCCGTGGGTCTGGGCCGGGATCTATTGGGATCAGTATCGCCTTGCGCGCCGCAAGCGGCGCTTTCGGGTGATCGACGGTGACAAAGACCGCGATTCCAAGCCGACGCTGCATTGATTGTTTTCTGATTTTCTTAAGCTAAAGCGAGTAGAATGTCCGCGCGTTCTCACCCAGGATTTTTTCAATGATATCGCTGGGCACGTCTTTGCGCGCTCTCATGGTCGCGACGAGTTGAGGCTCTTTCGACGGATCATTATGTCCATAGTCCGAGCCTATGAGGATATGATCCTCGCCTGCGTGCTTCACGATGTAGGGAATATCCTCGTCCGCCTCGCAGGCCACGTAAAGCCTGTACTCGCGAAAGAGTTCCGCGCTCGATGCATACTTCCACTTTTCGCGTAACAATCTCCGTAACACGTGGATGAGATAAGGGATCCAACCTGCGGAGGCTTCGATGAAACCAAACCGCAGACCCGGAAAGAGCTCCGGGATCTTGTTGGCGACGAGATCTCGAAATGCGATCAAAGGCAGGATCCTGTTGTGGGCGAAGGTGCTGTTGCGCTCGGTATCGAACAGTGTCAACAGAGACGGCGCGCCGGAGCCCGTGTGAATGCAAATGGGGAGGTCAAGACGGTTCGCTTCCTCGTAGATAGGAAAAAAGTACGGATGATCAAGCGTGAGTCGGCCTTCGATCCCTCTGAAAAACAAACCCACCGCCCCGTTCTTCCTGGCCGTTCGCATCTCTTCGATCGATGCTTCGACGGACCTCAAAGGAAGGACCGCGACCCATCTTAGCCGATTGCGCGCGTTGGACCACGCCTGGGTCATCCATCGGTTATAGGCTCTGCATAGCGCGATCTCCAGCTTGACGTCGTCCGTTAAGGTAATGAGAAACAGCGTGGGATAAATCACCTGTGTCTCAATGCCCAGTCTGTCCATATCCGCCAGACGCGCCTCGATATCGGTGAGCTCTCGGCACGGAATCGTCACGCCGTTCCGCGCGGATTCCTGGCCGGGCAGCGACGGCGTCATGAGATTGTAACTGCCGCGGCCTGCGGGCTTGGGAAAGATATTCCCGTCGATCAACCAAAAAGCGTTGCGATCTTTGTACAGCGTGTCCTGCGGAGCCGAAAGGCGTATCGGCCTTCGAGGGATCATGTCCAGATCCATCAGCTGCCACATGCCCTCCGATTCGGCGATGTGCGTATCCGCGTCGACTACCCGAAGCATGACTTTCCCTCCTCTAGGACTTCACTCTTTCCACAAAGCCGCTTTTCTTGATCTCGTCGAGAACGGACGGCTCCAGGAGTCGGAGCGTTTCCGGGGTCTGGCCTAATGCCTTGGGATTGGTTTTTGCGGTCTCCTGAATCACGAACGCGAGCCCTCTCCGATCCGGGACGTCTAATATGCCTTCGCTGTGCTTGGCCAAATAGTAGTCGTAACCAATGGCCGCTTCCTCGTCGTTGACGCGAATATATTTTTTTATGAGCTGGAGAGCCAGCGGCCGATCCTTCTTAAGGAGGTAAACCGCCTCGATCACCGCCTTCATGAAATTTGTAACCTTATCCCGGTTCGACTCGAGGTAGCTCCTTTTGACGATAAAACAGTTCTGGGGGAAAGGGATCTTGCTTTCGGTGAGATCGACCAGAGAGCGCATGCCGAACTTTTTCATGACGATCGTCGCCTGAGGCTCATTAAACATCAAACCGGCGATGACGCCCTTGGCGAGCGCGCTGACCTGCGCCGCGGCTCCCGCCACTTGAATGATACTGACCTCTTTGGCGTTGACTCCCAACTTTTCCAGCGCCACCAGCAACGCCATGTGATTGGCGGCGCCAAAGCCGCCCACGGCCAGAATCTTACCCTTGAGATCCTCAGGTCTTTTGATTTCAGGGCGGGCAATCAACTTGGTGGGGAAAAAATTCAGCCCTCCCCCTACAATCGTAAGGTCAGCCTTTTGTAAGTTAGTGGTGACGACTGTGACCCCGGTCGAGAAGAGAACCTGGACGTCATCGGAGAGAAGCATTTGCATGCCCAAGCGCCCGGTGTTGAGAGCCAGATACTCCACGTCGAGGCCGTATTTTTTGAAAATCTTTTCCTCATAGGCCGCCCAGAGCACTGCATGGATCGCCGTGGTAAAGCCGCCGCTCGCCGCACGAAGGTTTTCCGCCGCTGCAAGCGGGGCTCTTGGATGATAAAGGAAAAGAATCAGGGCGACTCCAAGCCATGGTCTTCTCATATTCGCGCTCTTTGCCACCCGCTTCACTGGAATCGGAATCTTCCTCCAACAGATGCGCAGGTGTCAACCCGGACCGGCTTGAGCTCTTGCCTCTTTTTTGCCTGACTGTTGCCGGATGCCCATCGCCTCGTGCCACCAGGCTTCGGTAGCGCGAAGGTAATATCCGGGAAGGGAAAAACCGACCTTCCCCTGAAGTTCTTCAAGCTTTTTCGCGAAGGCAAAAGGTTGCGACAGGAATCGATCCAATCTATTCCAAGCCTTGCCCTTGCATGGAAACCTCGCTATGAATTATTGTGCAGTCATCATAATACAAAGAGAGGAATAGTTTTATGGCAAACAAGGAGAAATTGCTCAAAATGCTTAACGATGCGCTGGCACAGGAGCACGCATGTCAGATCCGTTATCTGACGCATGCAGCAGTCATCACTGGCCCCTATGCAGAGGCAGTCGCGAATCGTCTCAAGGAAATCGCCGAAGACGAGAAAAATCATGCGATACAGCTGCGGGATCGAATCACGGCTTTAGGCGGAACGCCGACCATGGAAATAGCAAAAGGAGATCTAATCCCTGCCGAGACATTGAATGAAATTTTGCTAGTGAATCTGAAAGAGGAAGAGAAAGCTATTAGACTCTACCGCTCCATACTTCGTGCCGTTGGACGGGAGGGAGAAATCCTCTACGAAACAGTGGAAGATATTATCAAGGATGAACAGGAGCACAAAGAAGAGTTAGACCGGCTAAAAGAGTGAAATCACGACTCCACCTTAACATCCGGCGTGACCTCTCCCCTTCACTCCCCTAAAACCTTTTTGACGCGGGAGGAATCTTCACTAACTTAGAAGATCTACATTCCACGCCCTCCTGTTGCAGCGCAAGATCTGAGCCCCGGCCCACTATTCATTTAAAATAATCTTCCTCCTCATAAATGAGTCTGCACCAGTCCGGTGTCCTTGCGTCATCAACCTTATCAAAAGCCGGGGTGTAAGGCTTAATATCTAGAATCGGCGTTCCATCTATGGCATCCAACCCTTTCACCTTTACAACATTCTTGTCACGCTCGAGTATGGCAACCGCACTTACGGCTATGGGATTGGGCCGGGATGGTCCGCGACGAGCAAATATGCCCACTATGGGCAGCTCCTTGCGACGCTGAACATGCTCTTTTAAAGACCGAGGGGCTTCTGCACGATCCATCCAGAATAGAACCAAAACATGAGAATACTCTTCAATGCCATCCAGGGCTTCAGAGTATCGTTTCTCAAAAATAAGATCCGATTCTACCCTGCCCCAACCGTGCACGACCGGTGTCTTGACTTCGTTCCGCACTACCCCGATCGGCCGAAGCTTCGATGCACCTCGACTCCGGGCCGAGGATTTGGATCGAACCTTTGCCTTTGACATCGACGTCTCCTTGCTCCCACGGTGGACATAGTCTGTGTCATTCCTCTTCAACCGCATCGTACACGATTAACTGTAGGGCCGGCTCAACCTTAACCTTAGTTCCCGCCGGTGCGTCCTTTGCCGCTTGATATAGCGCGCGCGGATCCAGGCTGATAAGCACCAGAGCATCTATCCGCAATGCTTCTCTTTTGCTCGTGCTGACCTGGAACTGTGCAACTCGATCGTCGATCCTGGTGCCCTTAACCGTCACCATGCCCACCGCTATCGGTTTCTTGCGGTCGAAAATGACTTGCCCCATAGCGTGGTGCCCGCCATTCGCAGATTCTATTTTGTCTCTCGGAATCCGAATGTGAAGGGTAGAGAAGTTGCCGATCTTCCCTGCATCCAGATCGATTTCTACTTCGTCGCCTTGCTTCGAAACCGCTACCTCGCTGTCCTCGAGTATATTCTGAGCGGTCGCAGCGGACATGCCGCCCCTGAACCCTTCCGGCGCATAGATGAACTTAATGAAATCGTATGCCTGCTTGCCGAGTGTGAGCTTCGTGAGCGGATGCAGCTCCATGGCGTGATTCGGATTTGAGGGCTCATTGCCGCCCTCCAGATGCTCCGGCCATATGCGCGGTACCCCTTCGACGATTACCTTCTTATCTTTCAGTGACGAGCCAAAATCGAGCCAGTCCTTTTTTGAGTATTTGGTCTTTTTGAAGAACGCTTCTTTGCACACGTTCATTGGCTCCACTACCCAGCCCCAGGGATCACCCGCATAACCGTCCACCTTTGCGCCGAAATGCATCTCGCAATCGTTGTTGACGGGATGCACATTGGAGTGACCAAGGATGTTAACGTTCTGCATGGTGACAACGATATCCTGTGACCAGGATTTAAGGGCTTCGAGTGGGACAGAGAAGACCCGGTCGGTTGCGTAAGTTGAAGAAGACCAGCCAACTGCGATGAGTGTTAGGAGTATTCGAAGAAACTTCATGTCAAACCTTCCTTTCGTACAGCCAACATGACCTTAAGAAGTCGTTTGAGGACCCTTGTTGTGACCGGATTTTTCTACCTGTTCCGCTTTCCGATTTCATACTTCGGCCTTTTCCTCAGCTCTCTTGGCGGGAGCCAACGGATAACGTAAAGGCGACTCCAACAAGCGCAAGCGCTTTATAAAAACTTGCCATCTTGAACCTCCCTCTAGTGCTGAGAAAAGCCCCGTTAGAATTCCTTCGGTAGTTGGGAAGAGGTTAATCGAACTCGTTAGCAGCCGTCAAGATAAGAAAAGCCCGGCTGGGGAAACCCAGTCCGGGCTAATGTAGAACGAATCGAATCGGTCGAGGTATATCAGCGCGCAGCGAGCAGTTTCTCGATCTGCGACGTAACCCGCGGATCCGCGGGCTCGACGGCACTTTCGAACGCCGCGACCGGCTGCCCCGCCCGGTCGAGGAGGTACTTGTGGAAGTTCCAGCGCGGCGGCTTCCCGGTCCGCGCGGCGAGCTCGCGATAGAGCGGGTTTGCGTTTGCGCCGACGACGGACGTCTTCGCGAACATTGGGAACGTGATGCCGTAGTTCACCTGGCAGAACTGCGCGATCTCCTTGTTCGACCCCGGCTCCTGGCCGCCGAAATCGTTCGCCGGAAACCCGAGGACCACGAATCCTTTGTCGCGGTAGCGGCGGTATAACTCTTCCAAGCCCTCATACTGAGGCGTGTAGCCGCACTCGCTCGCTGTATTGACGATCAGCAGCACTTTCCCGCGGAACTGGCAGAGCGAGACCGCCTCATCCTTGAGGTTCGCGAATTTGTGATCGAGGGCAGACGGGCAAGGGGACTCCGCTGCGGCGCTTGGCGCGACAGAGACCGATGCCGCGAGCGCCGCGACTATTAGCGCGCAGGTCGATCGGGCGAGCATATTTTTCCTCCATGGCGAGAATGAAAGGGACCGACTACCTTCCCACTTTTGAACGCCCAAAGACCAACCTCCTTTTTCCTGCTAACGGCCCAACGACTTAAAGAATCCGCTCTTTTCCAGGTCGTTGTAAATGCTCAGGTCCATGAATTCCTCGGCTTTGCGGCCTTTCGCCCTCGGATCTGTTTCGGCCGTTAACGTTATAAGATTTTCGATCGCCTTGTGCGGTAATCTCGGGCGCCTTTCGATGAAATTTGTGGCATACTCATAAGATGATTCCAGTGTTTCACGGTCTTCAGTGCGCGTCCACTTCCCGATGACTTTTATACCCAGTTCTTTGTCGCGAAACAGGAGATCTACGGCCTCGCTATAGGCCATCAGAAACCGCTTCACGGTTTCCCGGTCCTTCTTGATGGTCGAACGGGTCGAAACGAGGCTCGTGGTTGGATAATCA
>VBLN01000467.1:0-2014 GCA_005878685.1 Deltaproteobacteria bacterium
CTCTGCAGACCCGCTCTGCAACAGCGCGATGATTCTTTCCAGAAGCATGCTAGGGATCGGGATCGCTAGGAACAAGAACAGGAGAGGAAATAGGGCGCTCCGAAACGCATCAGAGCCATACAGGAGAAGAAAGCCGCCAAGCCACGAGACGATGAGTGCGAAGGTTAGGAGCGCAACTTGGTCGTTTTCATTGAGGCGCACTCCTCCGGTCCTGTCTGCTGACCAAAGGACAAGTCCTAAGGCGATCCCTATCATTCCGAAGATCGACCAGCGAACTTGACGAAAGATAGTCTTCCTGTGAAACCAGATCAGCGCGGCGCTCACACAAGGAATCACAGGGATGTGGGACGCCTCCGAGTTGCCAAAATTCAGGGAAAGCTGGATCAATCTTTGGATCGCTCCAGCACTAAGCAGCAGAAGGAGCAAGGAGAGCAGAATAAACAGAGCATGCCTATGCGAAAGTTTCATGTGGAGTATGTAGAGAGGGGTGATCGCTAGGATTCCAAATAATTCCTGGAACTGGGCCGTGTTTTACGGTGGCTGGAATATGGATAAGCACCGTATTGTCCGTAACGGTAATAGCCGTAATTGTAATACGTATTGAAAAGCATCGGCTTGACATCATTAAACACCACACCAAGCAGTTTGGCCCGGTCCACCAGCTTTAGCGCTCTTTCGAGGCTGCTGTACGAAGTCTTTCCGCTGCGGACAACCATCGCGATGCCATCGCTCAGAGCGGTGATCACGCGCGCATCGGCAATCGGCGCAAAGGGAGGAGCATCCAAGATGACCGTGTCGAATTCCGTCTTGAGATATACGATTAGCTCTCTCATCTTCTCCAACGAAAGAAGCTCGATGGGGTTCGGGGCAATTCCCCCAGTGGTCATGAAGAAGAGATTCTCCAAACGGCGCATGAAACAATACGGCCCGAGATGACTCTTCGTAAGATATCCTAGTAGCCCTGGCTCGAGCGCAACCCCGAGATACTTGTCCAAGGTTGGATTTCTCAGGTCGCAGTCCACAACGACGACCCTTCGGCCAGGATCCATGGAGAAAGCGAAAGCTAGGTTTGCGCTGACGAGCGATTTGCCCTCCTGGCTTTCAGCACTGGAAACGGCAAGGACTTTGATCGGGGTCTCGGAGCCGGCCTCGCTGACTCTCACCTTCAGATTCTTAAACTGTTCGCTAATGAACGACGACGCGTTCTGACGAGTCTCGAGCTTTTCGCTCGAGACTGCGTTTGCCACAACAGGAATCATTTGCTCAAAAGGAAAGCCGGACCGAGGTTCATCCTGGGCCTCGGTAGGGCCAGCACTTGTTATTTCAAGAAGTCCTAATCTGTCAAAAACGCCAAGAATCTTTTTCAGGCTGTCCTCCTGCATCCTTACAGATTCCAACAATTCCGTAAAGGTACTCAGACGTCTCAACTCGTTGAGGACGCTCAGCTCCTGCGGATACCATGGCATTTGGGATAGGTTTGTGTCACTCGCGATCCGCAACCACTGCGCGGGGTCCGGTTGAAACGGTGTGGCATCACTGCGGAAAAGCTCGAGAAGCAAATGTGAAAAGTTGATCTTGGCCGGCACGTGAAAAGAGTGCAGGCCAGATGTAAACACATCGATAGAGAAATCATTTTCCACAACATGCTTCAACAAATCCATTGCCTGGAGCCGAACGGCTTCCGCAACTTCTGCGGACTCCAGAAATTTCTTCCAGATAGCTGCCTCACCGAGCAACATGTTGTTTCGCCGCGATTCCGATAGTAAGGCGTCAAGGTCCCGACTCTGCAGCCATCCTTCTTTTACGAGATAGTGTCCTAGACGGTGTAAGTCCACGTTAGAGGAGACCGCTTCGATCATACCTTCGCGATAGAAGACCTCGACCCGTTGGTCACCCTTGCATAAAGCAAGTGTGCCGTTTTCCCGGTCTTCACTTAGGCGCCGGATCTGACCTAGTATTGAGTTTATTTGCTGCATGGTTAATACATCAACCTCTGGATTAAAGGATCTAGTTG
>VBLN01000467.1:2058-2556 GCA_005878685.1 Deltaproteobacteria bacterium
CCGCCGCCGTGGAAGAGGCCGCCAGTCGCCACTGTTTCCTATGCGCTTGAGCAAGATCCTCATTCGTGACGATTTGAGGAATTTCGATCAAGACTGGAATGTCAAACAGACTCTCGACTTCCGTTTGGGTCCAGAGTTTTTGATTGATCAAGTCGACTGCCGTCGCGGTGGCGATGCCAACAACCAAGCTTATCAGCGCCCCAACCAGAGCAATTGCCCACTTAACAGGTTTGGTCGGCGACAGTGGGTAATTTGCGGGATCTACAACTACAAACTGGGATCCCTTTTGTTTGCTCTCCAGGCTTACGGAAAGTTTGGCCTGGGTCAGCTTGCTCTTGAGCTCATCATACTGTTTATTGAGATCCGTGTTCTCGCGCAGTATCGCCGCAATCTCCTGCTCACTTTGCGGCTCGTTCTGAACCCGCTGACTGTACCTCTCAACTTCGGACGCAATCGACTCCTTCTCCCTTTTTAGAATTTCCAATTCTGTGTCGACCT
>VBLN01000468.1:0-3101 GCA_005878685.1 Deltaproteobacteria bacterium
ATCCAGCCGTGATTTCTATAAGGTCCGTTCCGATGAGAAGCTTAATCTTATGATACTAAACCTTGGCTGCTGGACCGCCGCGTATTACACCGCTTAGTGGACCTTCAATTCCCTTCTTAATTTTTAAGCCTATACTCTCTCCGATATGAGCTTCAAATAAGCAAGCATCACAGCCAGTATCAATTATGGCTTCGATTCGCTTGCTTGATGTGTGGTTATTTATGAGTCTTAGTGTGACAACGGGGCGATATATTACGCCGTAAAGTTGTAGACCGCGATTATTGAACGGGAAGGGTTTGTAAGGTATAGCCACAGACGGAATAGACTCGGCTGTTCCAGTTATCAGGTATCTTAATCAGAACTGGGTCTTCTTCGCCATTTTTCTCTGCGTCAGCAACGGCATCACCGTACGTCGCGCCGCGACCCACTACTCTTGATTCGTCGCTAGACAAAGCAAGCCAACTGTTCGGCTCTGCTTCTCCAAGTATCCGCACCCTTTCTTTGGCGCTCATCATGCGATCCCGACTTAGCAGCTTTGGCTACCTTACGCAGAAATCGTACCACATCCGGTGAGCGTCTAGCAATTAGGGGTTAGCCTAGTTGAAATCACAAATACCACACCTCTCATTCCAAGTTCAAGCCTCCAGACTAATTAATTCACCTCATTATTCACTTTATTCTTGACACGGTATGGCGAAACTCGCTAGGCTCTGATAAGCCTGGAGGTGCGTCATGGCACGAAAAATCAGTGGCACGATTCCCCCTTATATCAATCTGAAGGAATCCATTGATCTAACAAAAGCGATTTATGAGCGCGGCGGTGGTTCAATGACCCCCGACGATGTTGCTGCTTTAATGAAGAGTACCGTTAAGAGTAGTGCTTTCAGGCTAAAAATCGCTGCAATGAGGGGGTTTGGTCTAATCCAGACGGACGGTCAATCGCTCCGCATTACACAGACGGGAAAAGCAATCGTCGCCCCTACTTCACCGGATGAATATCAAACGGCAATCCTCGAAGCATTCAATTCTGTTTCCATCTACGAGTCCCTCCATCAAAAGTATCAAGGTGGCTTTCTGCCAGAGGATACTTTTTTGGCGAATACTGTTGTGAAAGAATTTTCCAGCCCTTCCGAACACAAGGAAAAATGGCTAAAATCGTTCAAAGAGTCAGGAAGGGCTGCTGGACTACTACGAGAGGAAGGCAGCAAGACTAGGGTGTTGCGAACCCCAAGCCTGACAGGGGGTTATATGCCAGAGCAACGACACGATGAAGGACAGCAAGAGCGGCGGGAAGAACAAGAGTCACGGAAACAAGATCGTGACTATAGAACAGCAAGCGCCAGCACTGGTTCTTTCCCCGTTGTATTAGATGAAAACCGATGTGTGCTTGTCCCTCTCGATTTCAGCCGAGATGATCTTGAATACCTCCAAGGCGTATTAGAGTTGTACGTGAAAAGAAGGGAAACAAAAGGTGCTTGAAATGACGGAGGGTGTCCCGTAGGCCGATGCCGATAAAGGGTGTTTACAGCCCTAGCGGTGCTGATATCACCGATGGGGTTTTGACTTCCACACCCTCCGGTAGCGAAAATTAAAAGTTTCCCTCATCCAGTCCGAGAGGCTTAATCCCTCTCTTTTTAGCTGCCCTCTCAAATGCTTCCTTCTTACCAGGCTTACAAATGCATTCAGCAAAAATCTGGATAATTTTAAGCGGGCAATGGATTTATATTTTTGCTACTATAATTTCGTGCGGTTTCATCGTACAATCCGCATAACGCCAGCAATGGAGTGCGGAGTTGTCAGAAGCCCGATGACCGTCAAGGACTTTGTGGAAATGGCGCAATGACCGAGCTAGAACAGCTAAAGAAAGCTATTTGGGATTTGCACGGCTGTGAGAGCAAATATAGTCGCTCTGTAGCCGTCCATGAAACCTTTGAAGGCCAAACTGTCTGGCAGGGAGCGGTTGAAGTCTTTGACCTTCTTAATCATCCGTTAGCTAAGATTGCATATGCATGGGTCTATAAGACTGATAGTGGTGAATCGCGCCATGTAGCGGTATTAGGTGTCCCGCCAATTAACTCACCACAGGATGCCATTCGAGCTTACGTTGTTGCAAAAGCTAGGAGATCACCTTAGGAATTGGGAAAATACGGTTTTTCGCTGTCTGGTTTGCAATACCCAATTCGATAGTAATTTGAGTCTCGGATTTGAAAACTTTATTAGGTGGCAACAACGCGTGAAAGCTTCTGGCCAAAACGTTTATTTCAGAATCAGATCCTCAAATTAGGACACCGCCAGATTTTGATTCCGCGTTGACAAAACAAATACTGTAAGATAAGTTAGCGATTTATGAAATGAAAAAAAGAAATTGAGGAGGGCTCTCTTTATGGAGCAGAGAGAGGAAGAGCTGATCGTTTCTCTTTTGGATAAGGATCCCGAGCTCAAGAAATACTATGAAGAGCATCAGGAGTTGGAGAAAGAGCTCTTGCTTTATCAACATAAAGTTCATCTGAGCGCGTCGGAGGAGGTAGAGAAGAAAAGACTTCAGAAACTCAAGCTTTTGGGAAAAGATAAAATCATGCAGATCTTGGATCGATATCGGCACGGCGGAGCCCAAGGAGAGGCAAAATGAAGAAGACCGGAGCGGAGATATTCGTCGAATCGCTCAAGCAAGAGGAAGTTAAAGTCGTCTTCGGCATCCCCGGGGGAGTCGTGCTTAAGATTTTCGACGTTCTGCACCAGCAGAAGGACGTCGAAGTTATCTTGACCCGTCATGAACAGGGCGCCGCCCATATGGCTGAAGGATATGCCAAGGCCACTGGCAAAGCGGGAGTGGTGTTGGTAACTTCCGGTCCCGGCATGACCAATATCGTGACCGGATTGACGGACGCTTTCATGGACTCCGTGCCTCTGGTCGCTTTCACCGGTCAGGTTTCGACCACGCTCATCGGCAACGACGCGTTTCAGGAAGCGGACAACGTCGGCATCAGCCGGCCCTGCACCAAACACAATGTCTTGGTCAAGGATGTGAATGATTTGGCCCGCACCATTAAGGAGGCGTTCTACATCGCCACGACCGGCCGGCCGGGACCGGTGCTCGTGGA
>VBLN01000468.1:3122-4426 GCA_005878685.1 Deltaproteobacteria bacterium
ATCCCGACAAAGTGAATCTTCGCGGTTACAACCCGACTTACGAGGGAAATAAGCATCAGATCAAACAGGCCGCTGAAGAGATCATGAAGGCGAAGAAGGCGGTGATCTACGTTGGCGGCGGGGCGCTTTTTTCCGACGCGGCGGATGAGATCTTGGAGTTGGCCGAGATGACGCAGATTCCCGTGACGATGACCCTTATGGGCCTGGGAAGTTTCCCGGGCACGCATCCTCTTTCGATGGGGATGTTGGGAATGCACGGCGGCTACTGGACCAATATGGCGATGCATCATGCCGACTTGCTGATCGCCGTCGGGGCGAGATTCGATGACCGGGTGACTGGGAAACTTTCGGAGTTCTGTCCCGAGGCCAAGGTGATCCACATCGACATCGACCCGACTTCGATCAAGAAGAATGTTCACACCCATATCCCCATCGTTGGGGACGTGAAGACCGTTCTAAGGCAACTCAACGTCGTCTTGCGCTCTCTCGACGGCAATCAGGCTGACGTGAAGCAGCAGCGGCGTCCTTGGAACAAACAGATAGAGGAGTGGAAGCGGGCCCATCCGCTGCGCTACCAGCCCGAGGGCAAGCTCGCGAAGCCGCAGTACGTGATTGAGAGGCTCTACGAGATCACGCGCCACGAGGGGATCATCGTCACCGATGTGGGACAGCACCAGATGTGGGCGGCGCAATATTTCAAGGGAACCAAACCCAGGACCTTTCTCACCTCCGGCGGACTTGGGACCATGGGATTCGGCTTTCCCGCGGCTATCGGGGCGCAAAAGGCCTACCCTGACAAGCTGGTGATCTGCATCACGAGCGAAGGCAGCTTTCAGATGAACCTTCAGGAGTTGGCCACCGCGCAAGAGCACAAGCTGCCGGTGAAGATTGTTCTGCTCAATAACGGGTTTCACGGCATGGTTCGGCAGTGGCAGGATCTCTTCTATGAAGGCCGCTACGCTTCCAGCCATCTGGGAAAGATTCCGGACTTTGTCAAGCTCGCGGAGGCGTACGGCATCCACGGTCTGCGCGCTGAAAAACCGTCCGAGGTTGAGACTGTTATCCGCGAGGGCTTGAAGTATAAGGGGCCGGCGCTCATGGATTTCCAGGTAGATCCGTTCGAAAACTGCTATCCGATGATCCCGGCCGGGGGCGCCCACCATGAGATGGTTCTCGAAGACCCACCCGAGCTTAAGAGCGCACGAAAGGGCGGAGGAGCAAAGAAGAAGACTGAGGAAGGGGAGGGCGTTCTTCCGGCCTAGTAGTCCCGCGGATGGAACACATCATATCGGTTCTGGTGGAAG
>VBLN01000468.1:4489-6486 GCA_005878685.1 Deltaproteobacteria bacterium
ATGATCACCATCGTGACCTAGGGGGAGGAGCGGGTGATCGAGCAGATCATCAAGCAGCTGAACAAAGTCATCGAGGTGATGAAAGTCACCGACTTGACGGAGACGAGCTTTCTCGACCGCGAGACCGCCCTGATCAAGATCAGTGCGAAAGACGACCACCGCGACGAGGCAATGCGCATCGCCGAAATCTTTCGCGCCAAGATCGTGGACTCCTCATCCACGACCTACACCATCGAGGTGACGGGCGATGTCGACAAGGTCGAGGCGTTGATCAATATGCTCAAGCCGCTCGGGATCAAGGATCTTGTCCGCACCGGCCGAATCGCCATTTCCCGCGAAGCGGCCAAACTCTCCTCACGCCGCGACAGCCAGCCAGCCAAAGCCTGAAAACTCAAAACTCTTTCCCACCTACTCTCCTATATTATTTGGCCGGCATCAGGATCTCTTTGAGCCTGGCCACTTGTTTCGGCTGGAGCTTAAAGAAGCTCGCGACGATCTTTTCCATTTCAGTGCCAGGCAAGGGATTGACCGAGAGATTGGCTTTATTCATCTCCGCCAGAAATTCCGGATCTTTCATGGTCGCTAGGAAGGCCTTACGCAGCAGCTCCACTCTATCTTTCGGAGTCCCCGGCGGCAGAGCATAGGCGCGGAGAATGGCAGCCGGATTGAGATTTGCTACCTGGATGAGTTGGCGCGCTTCTTCCGTCTTGGCGTGCTCCAGGGCGTTAGGGACATCGGCCAGATCAGGAAGCCTTTGGGGATTGACTTGCAGCACGACGTTGACCTCCCCCGACTCCAACCCCTTGCGCCACGTTGTCTTGATCGATTCCCAAGTCCAGCAGCCGCCGGCGACCTCTCCGGCTTCGGCGGCTAAGCGAATCTGAGATGTCCCTTTGTAACCTTCAATCAGCTGAATCGGCAGTCCCAGGGCTGCCTTGAGAACCCGGGGGACGTCGGAATCGTTTGCGCCTGGCGCCTCGCCTCCCAGTTTCACCGGCTCCTTGGCGGCGAACCATTTTTCCAGACTGGTGATGCCGCTCGCCTTGGTCAGCGCGCAGGCAGTGGAATCCTGCACCGGCACTCCGAGCCACTCAAATTTTCGCCCGTCGAACTCGACTCCCTTTGTCTCGAGAACCTGCTGGAGGACGAGGGAGCCGATAAAGTTTCCGATGGTCAGTCCATCCGGTTTCGCCCTGCCATACAGGTCGTTTGCGGCAAGCAGGCTCCCTGCTCCCGCCAGATTTTCGACGATCACGCCGGGGTTACCGGGGATTTGGTTGCCCATGTGACGGGCGATCGCCCGAGCATAAGAGTCGAAACCGCCTCCGGCGGCGAAGCCGACGACGATGCGGACCGTCTTGCCTTTGTAAAATTGCTGGCCGGATGCTGTGACTACGTCGATGGTGTGATAAAGCCAGATCGCGAGAAGACCGGCCGCACAAACAAATCTCTTGTTCATGGAAGCCTCCTTGCCAGGGAATATGTTTTCGTCCGGGCTAGCTTAGTCAAAAAGCCTTCTCGGCTGCAAGGTGCGGTCATTTGTCTTTTCTTTTTGGAGAGTGATATAAAGCGTAAAAATTTGCCGCGAGATGGACGGCACATGAGCGCGATGAGACACAGGTACAACGCGGAGATACAGCGAGCGAAGGGTCTATTGGAGCTGGCCGCAGCGCTCTACGACACCTCCCTTTCTTTTCAGACCACGCGCGCCGCCGAGCAGGTTCTCCAGACCGAATCGCGCGTCGGTTATTCGATCACGCTCTCGCTGGCTGCCGCGCGCGAAAAAGGTGTTTCTCTCTCCTTCGCCGCTGACGGCTTTCGGGAGCTCAAAGCGGTCGCCCAACGCAAGATCTCGCTCGCATGGATCAACCCTTCGGTAGCCGCGACGCTGGCATTCAGAGGCAAAGGATTGTTCTCCAGGCCGCTCGCGATAAGGAGCATCGCGGTTTTCCCTTCCTATGATGTCATGGCCTTTGCCGTTCATGAGTCCACGGGCA
>VBLN01000469.1:0-1734 GCA_005878685.1 Deltaproteobacteria bacterium
CGGCATGTTTAGAAGAATCGACCATGTGGCGCTCCACGTAAGCGATCTTGGGCGTTCCGTCGATTTCTACGAGCACCACTTCGGCTTTAAGAAGTACTTTCAGCACGCTGCGACAGGAGGGATGCAGATCGCCTATCTTAGGCTGGGAGATACCATTTTGGAGTTGACGCACAGATCTGACGGCTCGATGAGCGGCTTTCACTTCTGCCTGGAAACAGAAAAGTTCGACGAGGCCGTGGCGGAGCTGCAGAGAAAAGGCATAGAGATGGCGCGGGCGCCCCATGACACCGCGGCGCGGGAGCCGAGGGAGAAGGGTTGGCGGAGGGTGGTTTTCCGCGGTCCTGACGGAGAGCAGATAGAATTGAGGGGATAGGAGTTGAAAATGGCAGAAAAAGAATCCACAACGATTCAAGTCGCTTGTCCTTGCTGCGGGGCTACCCTCACCGTCGATCCTGCCTTGCCCGCAGTCCTCGATCACAAGCTGCCGCCAAAGCCTCAAATCATTGCTCAAATGAAGGACGCGGCCAACTTTGTAAGAGAGGAGGCGACTCGGCGCGACGAAAAGTATCAGCAAATCGCTGAAGCGGAAAAAAACAAAGGAAAAGTATTAGACCGAAAATTCCAGGAGCTGCTCAAGAAGGCCAAAGAAGAGCCGCTCACGAAACCCATAAAAGATATCGACCTGGATTAAAAGTAATACGCATCACTTCTCGTAGAGCTTCTTGATAAATCCGCTTTTGTCCAGTTCTTCCACAAAACTTGAATCGACGAATTCCTCCGGCTTGTGTTTCCATACCTCCGGCCGCGTGAGGGAAACGTACTCATAGCTCGTCTTCATCCCTTTGATGTTTGGGTAAGGCGCTGGAAGGCGGTGTTTGGCGAACAGCTCCCAGGACTCCTGCGCCAGCGATTCATCGTCCAAACGGAGCATTTTCTTGATGACCTTCTTGGCCAACTCCGGCTCCTGCTTAAAACGGGCGATGCCCTCGATGTGAGCGCGCATGTAACGCATCACAAGATCGCGGTCCTGCCTAATCAGAGTGCGGGTGGTGGCGATCTCGCTCCAGGGATACTCGACCTCCTTAAAGAAATCCCACAGAACGTTGAACCCCGCGCGCTGCGCCAGGATGAATGACGGATGGGACAACGTCGCAGCCTGGATCTTTCCCTGCCGCAAAGAAATGAGTCGCTCGGGATCAGCGCCGATTTGCAGAAGAGCAAAGTCTTTATCGGGATTGAGCCCCTTTTGCCTGGCGAGGTGGCGCACGAGAAAATCGCCGAGAGAGCCGAAGGTCGTCACCCCAATCGTTTTCCCTTTGAGATCCTCCGGTCGCTTTATCTCTGGTCGAACCATCAGCGATTGAATCACCCCCGGCATCGTATGGGCGAGAATCACCATGTCGGAACCCGCCAGCACGGCACTCATCACAGCCGGGGTGGTAATCGGCGATATGGTCACGCTGCCGGCGATCAAAGCCCTGGAAGCGATACCGGAACCTGACATCACTACGGGTTCGGCATCGAGACCATGCTTGTCGTAGATCTTCGCTTCTTTCGCAAAGAAGATAATAATGTTGCCCATGCTGACCGCCGGGACGCCAACGTGGATTTTTTTAAGCCCCTGTGAGAAAAGCGGCGACGGCAAAAGCAACAAGGAAACGCCAATCGCAAGAGGGGACAGTGTTTTACGAAGAATCATATCGGACCCTCCTGACTACAAGTCCATGTGCCCGG
>VBLN01000469.1:1755-4603 GCA_005878685.1 Deltaproteobacteria bacterium
TCATTGACAAGCGCTGCCGTTTCGAATTATTGGAGCCTAGAGAAACCGCGAATCATGTTGCCCAACCTGCCACGTGCAAGCTTGCTTGATTTCTGCCGCAGGATGCTGCTCATCCGCCATTTCGAGGAAGCACTCGTAGATTTATACAATAAGGGCCATTTCAGGGGGCACTACCATCTCTACATCGGCCAAGAGGCGACCGGCGTGGCGGCACTTTCATGCCTGAGGGCGGATGACTACCTTTTTTCCACGCACCGAAATCACGGCCATCTATTGGCACGGGGCGCGGAGCCCAAGCGTCTGCTGGCCGAGATTCTCGGCCGCGCCGATGGCTACAACAAGGGAAAAGGTGGGACCTTTCATACCGCGGTCGCTTCACTCGGCTTTCTCCACACCTCGGGCGTCGTTGCCGGCATCATCCCGCTCGCGATCGGAACGGCCTATGCCTCAAAGGCGCTGAAAAACGGTCGGGTCACCGCCTGCCTCTTCGGCGATGGGGCGCTGGAGGAAGGAGCAGCTCCAGAGGCATTCAATCTGGCGTCCTTGTGGAAACTTCCGGTGCTGTTTCTGTGCGAGAACAATGGGAAATATGGGGCTGGCCAGGCGGTGGGCGCGGCCCAGTCCTCCTCGATGGCCGCCCATCCGCTGACTGATTTGCCTCAAGCCTACAAGATTCCGTCACAACAGGTCGACGGCGTAGATGCCGGGGCCGTACATCAAGTCATCTTGGATGCAATCAAAAAAATCCGCCAGGGAGAGGGGCCCCAATTCATCGAGACACAAACGGTGCGCTGGCCAGGAAGCGAGACCAACTGGCCGACAGTCCCGGTGCCGACAGACGTTGCGCTTGCGTGGGACGTGAATTCGGTGCCGGAGAAGGTAAGGGAGTGGTATCGAAGCTCGGATCCTCTGTTAATCTTTGTGCGAGAGCTTGTCGAAGCAGAACAGGTGACGCGGGAAGAAATCGCGGCGCTTGAGAGAAAAGCGAAAGAGGTCATCGCCGAAGCGGTAAGCTTCGCTCTGGCAAGCCCCTACCCGAAGCCGGAAGAAGCGCTAAAAGATCTCTCTGCCTGAAAGAGTCATGAGAGAACTTGCCTACTATGAAGCGAAATTCGAAGCGCTGCGGGAACTTCTCGAGGTTGACGAACGAGTGCACCTGATCGGTGGGACCTTCTTAAGCTTGAGTCCTCGCAAGGCAGTCTTCCAGGAGATTGCGAAGCGCTATCCTGATCGGGTCATCTCTCCTCCCATCTCAGAGCTCGGCTTCTGCGGCCTCGCCACCGGAGCGGCCATGGCGGGGCTCAGGCCGATTGTGGATCTCAGCACCGGGAGCTTCATCTTCGAAGCCTGGCCGCAAGTGGTCAACGAAGCAGCCAACGCTTTTTACATGTCCGGCGGACAGACGCGGGCGCCGGTTGTTTTCCACCTTTTTCATGGCATCCGCGGCGGCGGTGCGGCGCAGCACTCACACAGTCCGCAGGCGATGCTCTGGAACTGCCCGGGCTTGGAGATCGTCCTTCCTTCTTCACCCAGAGATGTCAAAGGACTGCTGAAGACTGCCGTCAGGAGCGACAACCCAACCATCTTCGTCGATCACGTTCAGCTGCTGGAGATCCGCGGCCCGGTCCCAGAGAAAGACGAGGTAATTCCGTTTGGCGTCGCCGATGTGAAGCGGCTGGGAAGCGACGTGACGGTGAAGGTTGTGGATCCGCGCACTCTTGTTCCCCTCGACTTTGCCATGATCCTGGCTTCCGTGGAGAAAACTCAGCGCGCGATCATCGTGGACGAGACCCATCAGAGCTGCGGCGTTGCCGCGGAGATAGCGGCGCGGATCGCCGAGGAAGGCTTCGACCGTTTGAAGGTGCCGCTTCGGCGGGTCGCCACCCTCGATGTGCCGGTTCCTTACAGTCCCCCATTAGAGGAGTTCATCAGTCCATCAGAGTCGCGCATCACCGACGCGATTCGCGCGACTCTCCGTTAGGTTCTCTCTTTCAAAATGAACTGGTTCCGATCCCTTCTTTTCATTACCATCGCGCTCTGGGCAACCATTCTATCGGCGCAGACGACTCCGGAGCAGGGAACCATCCGGCGTGTGATCATCGTCTCCGTGGACGGGCTCATGCCAGCCACGTACGCTTCGCCGGATGCGCATGGTCTGAAAATTCCAACGCTGCGCGAAATGGTGAGAAGCGGCGCGTGGAGCGCAGATGTTCGGTCGGTCTTCCCGACAGTAACCTATCCGGCGCACACTTCGATCGCCACCGGCACAAACCCTGGCACTCATGGAATCGTCTCCAACGTGGCCTGGGATCCGCTCGAAAAGAACGATCGTGGCTGGCGCTGGTACGCCGAAGATATCCGCGCTCCCACCCTCTGGGATGTCGCGCGCGCGGGCGGCCTGCCCACAGCGCTGGTCTCGTGGCCGGCAACCGTAGGCGCTAACGCCACGGCGATAGTCCCCGAAATCTGGCGTGCCGGCACCGAGGATGACGTCAAGTTGATCCGGGCGCTCGCCACACCGGGCCTCCTCGACGCCGTCGAAAAACGCTTTCCCAACTTTCGCACGGGTTATACGCCGCCCAATGTGAAGGATGAGTCGCTCACGGATATTGCGGTGCATCTGCTTGAGACGTTGCGCCCTCATCTGCTGATGCTGCACATTTTTCAGGTGGACCACGAACAACACGTCCACGGTCCGTTCAGCGCCCCGGCCCTTGCAGCGGTTGAAGACGCCGACCGGCAAATCGCACGCTTGATCGCCGCAGCAAAGCAGGCCGACGTCTGGAACGAGACCGCGCTCGTAGTCGTCTCTGATCACGGCTTCGCGCGCATCTCTCAGCGGGTGCGA
>VBLN01000013.1:0-288 GCA_005878685.1 Deltaproteobacteria bacterium
CGCCTCGGGAAGATTCAGCCGTTGTCTGAAGAGACGGAGATCTCGATGGCGGCAATGGTCGAGGAGATCCTTGCGACAGAAGGGCTGGAGCATTACGAGATCTCAAATTACGCCAAGCCGGGCTCCTCTTCGGAGCACAACCTGAACTATTGGCAGGGAGGAGATTACCTGGGGATTGGCGCGGGCGCCCACAGCTACAAGCGGAGGCACGATGGCGGAATCTACGGGCGAAGATGGCACAACGAGAAGAGCCCGAATGGCTACATAGAAAGGGTCGGAGCCTCCGGA
>VBLN01000013.1:316-2574 GCA_005878685.1 Deltaproteobacteria bacterium
CTCGGATTGAGGCTGAGACGGGGAATTTTAGTGGAGCGGTCTTCTGAACTTTTCGGGCAGGGGCTGGCTGAATTCTATCCTCAGATCCGTCTTCTCCAAGAGGAGGGCTTTGTGGAAGAGGGAGATGGTCGCCTTCGGCTCACCCGCCGTGGTTTCACCGTGGCCAATGCCATTTTCGTCAACTTCGTTTAAACGGATGTCGTTCTCTAGTATGATTATAGAAGCCTCATGCGTATCCGACGTCGTGTCTCTATTGAAGCAGCCCCGGAGACGGTGTGGGATGTGATCACGGACTTACGCCGCGCCAGCGAATGGGCGCCCGGGTTCGATGATTACCCGTTCATTTCTCCGGATTGGCCCCAACAGGGATCTAAGGCGACGTGGCGCTATCATGCCGGGCCGCTTAGCTTTGATTTCGATCTGACTATAACGGAATCTCTGCGAGGAGAGGCGCTTCAGATCACCAACCGGAGCCTCTTCGGCCAGGGACTCGAGGTCTACAGTTTTACGAATTCAGGGGGAATCACCACCGTCTGGTATGATGGCAGCGATCAGCCCAACGAGGCAAGGCTCATCGAGATGATGGATAGAACGATGGCGGGCTTAAAAACTTACTGCGAGCGGCGCGCGAAAGAGGGCTCGGCGTAGAATCGCATGCCCGCTCATGTCTACCATTTTGAAGATCATTGGTCCGTTCCTTTTCCGATTGAAAAGGTGTGGGAAGTGCTCTCCCAGCCGGAGGATTATCCTCAGTGGTGGCGCGGCGTCTATCTGAGCGCGGAGCCATTGGAGGCAGAGGCGCAGGATGCCAAACGAGTTGCCGTTGTCGCTAGAGGTTGGCTGCCCTACAGGCTCAGGTTTACGATTCAGACTCTAACCCTACAGAAGCCTGAGCTGATCGAGTTTAAGGCCACAGGCGATTTTGTGACAGACGTGTCCCGTTGGGTTCTCAAGTCCGAGGGCAACAGGACCTCTGTGACTTTGGAATGGAATCCGAGAGCAGAAAAGCTTGTAGTAAAACTTCTTTCGCCGATCTTAAAACCTCTGTTTCGGTGGAATCATCATTGGACCATGAAGCGCGGCCAGCGCCAGATCGTGGAGTACCTGAGGGATGGCATGAGAGTGTGAGTTCCCTCGGGGAGCGCGCCTTCGGCTGCGGACGATGGGCCAGTGCCTTGAGGCCCGCCGCCCAGAACCCCGAGAGGTGCTCACTTCCACGGTCAGGGCCTGCAGCGAACCTTCTCGTCTCTACGTCCACAACCTCATTCGCGCTTCCCTCGGTCGTCCCCTGCCGTCCTGCTGAACTGCCATTGGGCGGGAAGCCATGACGTTTGACAGAGGCGAGTAGAAGGTCCATGTTCGTCAAAAAGATAAAGGAGCATAGAGATGGCTCTGTTGATTGATTGGCATTCACACCACACCCCGCCTGAGATCGCGGCAGAGTTTAACCGATTTACCAGCCGGACTCCTCATATAGATCAGTTCGATTCGTCGGACTTCTCCCAACGAGTTAAAGAGGTGGATCGCGTTGGCCTGGATGTACAGCTCATTTGCCAGGGCGCAGGGATCTATGCCGACCGCCTTGCTGCCGAGCAGGCTATGGAGATCGTAAGAAAGTCGAATGATCTCATTGCGGGGCGCCTGTCGCCCTATCACGACCGGTTATTCGGTGTTATCGCCGTTTCTCTGAAGAATATCGAAGGCTCGGTCAAAGAAGTGGAGCGGATGGCAGGAAAGGGCTTTCGTGCCGTGCTGCTCTACCCTAGAGCGAACGGCGAGTTCGTCCTTGACTCGGCCGAGGCCGATCCTCTTTTTGCGAAGATCGAGGCATTGGGTCTGCCCATCTTTCTTCATGGGAGCGCCTCCTCGAATGATCCGAGCCTGAAGCGGCTCGAGGACGAAGGAGCGGGAGTTATTTACAGCGTCGTTGCCGACGCCTATGTCTCCGAGTGCGTGGTTCGCATGATCGCAAGCGGCCTCTTTGACCGCCATCCGAACCTGAAGATCGTTATTCGGACAGGCGGCGGCGGGCTTCCTCTGCTACTTCACCGAATGTTTTGGAAACACAAAGGGCCTAAAGAGGAGCGGCGCTATTCGGAGATTTTCCTCGAACATTTTTTGATCGACACGGCGGGCGTGAATGCAAGGACGCTTCAGTTTCTTATCGACACTCTCGGTGAAGAGCGAGTTGTCTTCGGCTCCGACTACTGTGGCGGCCTCGGCCCGCTTGAGAAGGCGCTGCCGGTCATCACAGATCA
>VBLN01000013.1:2595-10451 GCA_005878685.1 Deltaproteobacteria bacterium
CGCAATTCCCGGCGGTTACTGAAGCTTTAAAAGCCCACTCAGGAGTTGTGCTACTTCATCTTGTACGGAATCTGTATTGGACCGTAGCTCTGCCAGTACTTTTTGTTGACTGGGTCGTACCTGCCTTGGAGAAAGGCTCCGGGCTTTTCGGCGCGCACGATCACGGCCACGGTGCGTTGCTCCCCGCTTTCTTCCGCATGGATCTGATAAGGCGGCACGAGGTCAACGTCGCCTGGCCCAACGCGAAATTTGCCGGTCTGGCATATCTCTGCATAATCTGGCTTGGAGCCGTGCTCCAACCGCTCGTAACGTTCGATGGTCTCGATGCCATCTAAAACGCCGTAGAGGGTCCAGTTATGGGCGTGATCGTGGATTTGGGTACGAGTCTTAGGGGCTTTAATGAGTCCGTTGACGACGAAGCCGAATTCAGGATCTTCGTAGAAAAGGAGGTTTTCGGCGCGGTCCTTCTGACTGCAGTTTGGCCAGTTCTTGGATGACATGCTGATGCTGGGGTCGGCCAGAAGCTCTCTCAATAGGGGCTCAAGTTGTGCCCACCGCTTCTCTGGCTTTTGCTCCTTGGCAAATAAGTCCCGGGCTGAGGAAATAAATCGACTAAATGCAGATTGGCTTTGCCGGGTCATATTCTCCTCCTCTTTGGCTTCGTCTGTTTTCCTCCCGAGGAATAACGCTCGTGGCCAACAGTCTATTCCGCTTCCAGCCACTCTTCATGCACGTCCACGCGGAGCTTGTCATGGCTTGAGCCTCCGAAGATCTCCTTAACGTCAAAGAGCACAGTGTAGAGAGGCGAATAAAGGCCACGGTGATCCTGAGGGTTAGGAATGACCCCATGGAGGGCGACAATCACTCCCTTCTTCCCTCTGATGTGCTTCGGCGTCCTGGGGTTTCCCACGGGATTTTCCTGCTTGATCCTCACTTGGTCGCCCACATGGAACCTGTAATTCTCACCACCCACGACATTTGCTTGCAGTGAAACTAGGCGTAAACCGGACGAACACGCTCTGTTCGTTCTGCTTCTTTGCGACGGGACGGATGCAACGCGTACCCGGCGCCAATGAGACTATCGATCGTCACCAGCTTCGCAAGCTCCTCTTCTGACATCTCCTCTGTGTCTGGAGGTCTTTGAGGCAGCACCATGTATCGGACATCCGAGGTGCTGTCGTGAACCCTGATCTCTACAGACGGAGGAATTCTTAGGTGGAACATCGCCTCTAGAGTCCCTCTCGGGTCTCTAATGATTCTTTGCTTGTAGCTATCATGCTTGTACCACCACGGGGTATCTCCGAGGAGATCGTGAGGATAGCAGGAGCATAGGGTACAGACGACGATGTTGTGGACGGATTCTGTATTCTCAACCACTCCTAACTTGCCCAGTCGGCCTGGAGGGATTCCGAGCTCCCTAACGGCTTGTCTTCCCGTGGCAATGAGATTTGCCTTGAACTCCGGATCGACCCAAGCTCTCGCGACGATCCGGCCTCCGCTCCATTCGGTCTCAGCGCTGAGAGCCTCCTGTCTTCTCCTGAACTCCTTCTGGTCGATTAATCCCTTCCGGAGCAATGCTTGAGCAAAAGCATCGAGGAGCGTTTTGCAGTCCCTCAAGTCGCGCTCCAGTCGCGCGATTCGCTGCTCGAGGGTACCATCGTGTTCCTTCTTGGCGATGCGGAAAAAATCGTCGTAGTCGCCTCTCTCTTTTCTGGTGTCCTCGATCACCATTTCGATCCCTTTAACCGGCAGCGATGAAACAAGACCAAAGCCTCTCACATAGTCGTCCAGCCCGTCTTCCAGTGCCCTGATGCGAGCCTCCATGCCTTTACGGGCTTTGGAGGGTTTTACTGTGTGCTTTGGAGATGGATTGGCCTTGAGCAAGTCGTAGAAAGTTACGGCGCCTCTCCTGGCGAAGTAAATAACACGGGGCTCGAACCGCTTGGTCCGGTAGTACTCAAGATCTTCTTCAACAGCTCTCACGTGGACCTCGTGGTCATGCATGTGAGGCTTCGCCGCTTTTCTATTCTTGGCCATTGATGTTTTTCCCTTTCTATTCCCCGAAAGGGATCAGGCCGTCGCGTCCCCGGTGATAATCTCTCTGAGTCTGTGTCGGGTCGCGGTTGACGAGCGGCCGGTGATACATCTGGTGGCGCAGACTTCGCACCTCGTGCTCGAGCCGAAACACTTCTCGGCCATTTTCGGGATCGATCAGATCCTTGAAGCGGAACTGGTGGTTTTGCACGTCCTCCATGATCCGGTTGTGTCGTTGCAGAAACGCGTAAGGGCGGGAGAAGTTAGCGACATAGATGGCGATGTGATGGCCATCGTATGGACGGATCTCTTCGCTTGTTTCCCTAAAGAGGAGCCACTGGTTGCGACCGATTTCCACCCGGACTACTGGCATGCCGTTTTCGGAAAACATGCTGGAAGGAGCCTGCATCACCTCCTGATAGAAGCGGGCGATGCCTGAGGCGGTACCCGGTCTGGTCTGGAACTCGACATAGGGCATGCCAAGCGCCATATCGCTGAACCTTGGGGTTGGGCAGTGGCAGCGGAAACGATTTCCCCATGGGCAGGTAACCGCCAGAGAGTTGCTCTCGGCAGACCAGGAGAAATGAGTGCCCTTGAGCGGCTCTTCGACCGCCTTGAGGCGGCTCTCTAAAAGATCTAGATCCGGAACCACAAGACCGATCAGGCCTGGAATGATCTGCGGCCGGGCTCGCGTCGGCAGATGGAACTGCTGCTCCCCCACGTTGGCCCACATATTTCCAAGACCGACATTCAAGTAGGGGTCCCTCGCGAATCCAAGGCCGACCACATAAAAGAGCGTGGCCTTCGCCTGGTCAGGAATCTCGACATTCACATGCTCTAGCAGGACGATGTTGCCCACATCCTCTGCGGTATAGTCGTGCGCGGCTTCCATAGTCACCTCAAAGCCCCTTGGAAATTTGAGATCATTATAATTCCGACTTGTAGGTCGGCGTCAAGTAGGCGAAGGTTCTGTTGTAGAAGGTGTTGTCAGCGGCGGGGAGCCCCCTCGAGGAGCGCAGACGACAGTATGTTCGAAATTCCGACCTAGGTCCCGATGTTCCAGGAGGAAAGGTAGGCTTCCTGCTGCTTGGTGAGTTTGTCGATGTGGATTCCCATGCTGGCGAGCTTCAAACTCGCCACCCAATCTTCAACCGCCTTAGGAACATCATAGACTTCGGCTTTAAGGTTCTTTCGATTTTTCACCGCCCACTCAGAAGCCAACGCTTGAGTGGCGAAGCTCATGTCCATCACCGAGGCCGGATGGCCTTCGGCTGCCGCGAGATTGACGAGCCTTCCTTCACCCAAAAGGAAGATCTTTTTTCCACCCGGAAGCGTATAAGCGTCAACGTAGTTGCGCACGTTCTTTTCTTCTTTGACCGCCATCTGTTTCAGCGCCTTGATGTCGATCTCAATGTCAAAGTGGCCCGAGTTGCAGATGACGGCCCCGTCCCTTAGGAGCCTCAGATGCTCTTTGCCGATCACATGCATGTCACCGGTCAAAGTAATGAAGAGATCTCCGACCTTGGCGGCCTCTTTCATGGCCATCACTTCAAATCCGTCCATGGCCGCTTCCAGCGCCCGAATGGCGTCCACCTCGGTCACGATCACTTTAGACCCCATCCCACGGGCGCGAGAGGCGACTCCCTTACCGCACCAGCCATAGCCCGCCACCACTACTCGCTTGCCGGCTAAGAGGATATCCGTTGCTCGGATGATCCCGTCAATCGTCGATTGTCCCGTGCCATAGCGGTTGTCGAAGAGATGTTTGGTGCTCGCATCGTTCACGGCGATCACAGGGATTCTAAGCTTTTTTTCAGCGGCTAAGGCACGCAACCGGATGACGCCCGTGGTGGTCTCTTCCATGCTGGCGATCATTCCGGATGCGAGGCGAGAGTAGTCTTGGTGGAGCATGGAGACAAGATCGGCGCCATCGTCCATGGTGATGACGGGCCCGTGATCGAGCGCAGCTCTGAGATGGCTATAGTAGCTTTTGTGATTCTCTCCTTTGATGGCAAAGACGGGAATCCGGTCGTGCTTGACCAGGCTAGCGGCCACATCATCCTGGGTCGATAGTGGATTGGATGCGCACAGGACCAGTTCGGCCCCGCCGGCCTTGAGGGTCTGAACCAAATTGGCGGTTTCTGCTGTGACGTGCAGACAAGCCGAGAACGGGAGTCCTCGAAGGGGTTTCTCCTTGCGAAAGCGCTCCCGCACCCTACGCAGGACCGGCATGTCTTGGTCGGCCCAGAGAATGCGCTTTCTTCCCTGCGGGGCTAAAGTAAGGTTCCGAACGTCATACTTCTTTCCTGCCATGATGACAGCCTCCTCCCCACCCGAACCCTACTTATGGCTTTGCCGCGGCTTTTTTTAATGCCTCGACCCGGTCAGTCTTCTCCCAGGTAAAGCAGCCGTTCTCGGGCGTGCGTCCAAAGTGGCCGTAGGACGCGCTCGCGCGGTAGATGGGTCGCTTCAAGTCTAGAGTCTCGATAATGCCTTTGGGCGTGAGATGGAAAACTTCTCTGATGATTCGAGCCAGTTCTTTTTCCGGGACGACTCCGGTATCGAAGGTATCGACGGCTATGGAGACGGGCTCAGCGACCCCGATCACGTAAGCCAATTGGACCTCACATTTGCGCGCGAGCCCAGCGGCAACGATGTTTTTGGCGATGTAGCGGGCCATATAAGCAGCGCTGCGGTCCACTTTGGAGGGATCCTTGCCCGAGAAGGCGCCGCCGCCATGGCGCCCCATGCCGCCATAGGTATCCACAATGGTCTTGCGGCCCGTCAAGCCGCAGTCGCCTTGGGGTCCGCCGACGACGAAGCGCCCCGTGGGGTTGACATGGTAAACAGTATTCTTGTCGAGATAATCTCGGGGAATGACGGCGCGGATCACGCCGTCGATGACGGTCTCTTTAAGCTTGTTATACTCTACCTCGGGAGTGTGCTGCGTCGAGATCACGACATTGCTTACGCGCGTGGGTCTTCCATCTCGATATTCCACGGTCACCTGCGACTTGCTGTCCGGCCTAATGAAAGGGGCTTCGCCTCCCTTGCGAATCTTGGCTAGGTATTTGACCAGGCTATGGGCCATCTGAATAGGGAACGGCATCAGCTCAGGAGTCTCATCGCAGGCATAGCCAAACATCATTCCCTGATCCCCGGCTCCTTGCTCTTTGAATAACCCTTCTCCTTCGGTGACGCCCTGAGAGATGTCCGGCGATTGGCGCTCTACGGCGCTAATGATCGCGCAGGTATTGCCGTCAAAACCCATCGCCGAGTCGGTGTAGCCGATATCGCGGACGACCTCACGGGCTATTTCGTTATAGCTGACTTTTGCCGTACTCGTGATCTCTCCGGCAACGACGATCATCCCGGTCTTCGTCAAGGCTTCGCAGGCGACTCGGCTATTGGGATCTCCACTCAGATGAGCATCAAGAATGGCATCAGAGATCTGATCGCACATCTTGTCCGGATGGCCTTCGGAGACTGACTCCGAAGTAAAGAGAAAATCTTTCACTGCCATTCAGTCCACCTCCTGAAACGCTGCCTCGAAGAGCAGAATTATCTTTCTATATCGGATAAGAAACGGGGAATCAACCCCGGTCCTAGCTTCTGTATAATAGAGCAACGAGTTGAATAAAAGTTCCGAAGCAGGGCTAGGATCCGGATCGAGCTTACTCGCTCTCGTAAAACCTCTTTTCGAAAAGTTTCTCAACGGCGTGCAAAGCCTCCTCAGCGTCTTTGCCCTCTGCTTCCACATGGACCTTGCTTCCTTGAGTTGCGGCCAACGTGAGCAGCCCCATGATGCTCCTTGCGTCAACCACCTGATCATCCTTGGAGATCTTCACCTCAGCGGAAAACTGATGGACCGTTTGGACCAGTTGGGCTGCCGCGCGGGCGTGCAAGCCGAGTTTGTTCTTGATTTCGAGTTTTTTGGCGATCTTAGCCATCGCTCTATTTGTCGATGTCCCTGTGCTTTATATGGATGTGACGGCGCTCGTCCTCCAGCCGCTTCTTTAGCACCTCGACTAAGACTACCGACCGGTGCCTGCCGCCGGTACAACCCAAGGCCAAAGTAAGACTGCTCTTCCCCTCGCGTTCGTATTGCGGCAGGGTAAGCTCCAATAGCGAATAAAGCCGGTCCAAATAGAGACGCGTTTCTTCCCGCTTCATGACGAAATCCTGCACCTCTGGGTCTAAGCCGCTTTTCCCTCTGAGATCGTTGACAAAAAATGGGTTGGGGAGAAAACGCACGTCAAGGATCATATCCGTATCGAGGGGAATGCCGTATTTGTAGCCAAAGGAGGTGAGGAACAGCGTCATCCTTTTAGGGCTTAAAATCTGGCTGAAGTGCTGCTCCATCTCTCTTTTGAGTTCATGAACGTTGAAGCTGCTCGTATCGATAATCTTATCGGCTAAGGCCCGCATCCCTTCCAAAGCCTTGCGCTCGCGAGTGATCCCCTCCTGGATCGTACCTTGGCCGGCCAGCGGGTGGGGCCGTCGGGTCTCGCTAAAGCGGCGCAGGAGAACCTCATCGGCAGCGTCGAAGAAAAGCACCTGCATTCGGTGTCCTTGAGCGCGCACCTCGGCCAGCACCTCAGGCCAGGATTGGAAGAAACGGCCCTCACGGAGATCGATCCCCAAAGCAATCCTTTGGATTCCTTCCTGGTAGCCTTGGCACAGATCGATGAATTTCGGGATCAAAAGCACGGGCAGGTTGTCAATGCAGAAGAACCCGTTATCTTCCAGCGCCCTGATAGCGACGCTCTTGCCTGAACCCGAAAGTCCGGTGATGATAATGATGTCCAGAGCCACAGCCATTTTTTTCGGTAATCAGCAATCAGTCGTCAACTCATAGTTTCTTTTCTGGAAGCTGACTGTTGATGGCGAGTTAGAACTTCGCGTCTTCCTCTTGGATCGCCTTGAAGATCTCCTCTTTGGTCCTTCCGTCCATGAGCCGAGAGCGGAAGGCGGAGTCTTTGAGTACGCGTGAAATGCGGGCTAGGGCCTTTAGATGGTCTGCCGCTGAATTTTCCGGCGCCACCAATAGAAAAAAGAGGTAGGTCAGGCCTCCGTCCAACGAATCAAAACTGACCCCTTGAGGACTGCGGGCGAAAATTCCGGAGACCTTTGAGATCCCCGGCATCTTGCCGTGAGGGATTGCTACGCCCTCGCCAATCGCCGTGCTGCTGATCTTCTCCCTTTCGAGCAGGACCGTGAAGAGTTTGTCCGCATTGACCGCAGGATCCTGAGATGCCATCTTTTCCGCCATCTCTCGGAGAACGGCCCTTTTATCCTTGCTCTGGAGGTTAGGGATAATCCTGGAGGCATCTAAAAAGTCAGTAATTTTCACTCCTTTATCCTTCTCCTTCTAAGCTTAGTTTTATACTTTCTGATCTGTTGCTCGATTTTATGCGTCACTAGATCGATGGCGGAGTAGAGATCGGCCGTTTCCTCCCGTCCATGCAGGGTATGCCGCTGAGTTTGCAGCGTCACCTCGGCGCTCTGCCGCTCCTTGGAGTCGACTGAGAGAACCACGTGAGCTTCCAAAGGGCGGTAAAAGTATTTCCCGATCTTGTGGACTTTATCTTCCGCGTAGCGCTTTAAGGCATCGGTCGGTTGGGTATGACGAAAGGTTACGGAAACTTTCACATCGGTCATGGCACCTTTCCTTGACCGCTTACTTCCTAAGATAAAACTGGCGCCGCCTGGAAGAAGGAAGGATGCCCATAGCTTCGCGGTATTTGGCGACGATGCACCGGGCAATGTCGATCAACTCCTGGCCCAGAAAGCCGGCGATCTGTTGATCGCTGTAGGGTTTC